>CAYJUJ010000246.1:0-2519 GCA_964373325.1 uncultured bacterium | reverse complement strand
TACAGGCCTTTTAGCTGTGAGTGATGGTCATAAATTTGATGGCATGCAAAATCAAAACCTCACATTCGCTAAAGAAAATCAAATTATGAGTCATCAAAATACCGATGCTGCAAACTTGAAAACACATTTAGGTGAAAAACCTACTGAAGCCCCTCAACATGCTACATGGTTTGCTGGAAAAGCCAAAGAAGCGCAATTGGCATCAAATGAGTTTGGAAGCGCTCAAGGAAAATCAAACTGGGCAGGGCTTGCCATGCTAGGCATGGGTGCTTGGCAGTGGAGTAACGCTAAAAAATTTGAAGACCCAACCAGAGATATCAATGATAAAAATATCAATCCACCCCAATTTCAACCTATGGAACCCTTTGCATCGAATGATGCTTCCCTCATGCGTGGTGGCCCTGAATTTATGGGAAAAGAAAATGAAGAAGAAGCCAAAGGCAATAATTATGAAAACACAGGATCTCAATTTGGATCTGGTTCTATTGGATCTCGTGGCCCAGGAGATGGCACTTCCGGGTTTACGAATGACCCCTCTCAAATGGGAGAAAAGCCTCAAACAACTCCAAACTATAGTACTGCAGTGAGCATGCTACCCTCCGGTAACAATCAGGGTGGTATGGAAGGTGGAAGCTTCTCAGATCTTGTAAAACAAATGTTAGGGGGCTCTTCTAAAAAAGGAGAAGATAGAGGTTTGGCTGAAGCTCTACTCGGTAGCAAAACCGAAGACGGTAAAGCAAATATGAAAGCCCTTGGAAAAAATGTAAATCTCTTTGAGATTATTTCCCAGGCTCATAAAAAGCACATGGAGTCTTAATGAAGAATTTTTCTTCTATAGCTTTTACACTCTTTGTAATAAGCACTCATTTTCTTTGGGCAGAGTCAACAAAAACACAATATAGACATGCTTATCAACAACAGTTAACAGCAGCAGTTTCAGCAGAAGCAGCCGCTGTTGCAGCAAGTACTACGGGTCATAAAAACTTGGCTGATATGCTTCACATGACAGCTGTTGCTACAACTATATCTGCCTTTCAAAACTATCAAAATTATAAAAAATTTAAATCTCCAAAAGATGGCTTAGGACCCGATGATTTTAGAAATTTTCTAAACGCCAATGGACTGGGTTCTTTAGATGCCTTTAAAGGATCAAATAAAGGTGGAAATACGACTGGCAAAGATAACAAAGAAGGAAAAGAAAACTTGAGCAATCTTGGAAACAATCCTGATGCGGGAGAAGGTGTGTGGGACCCCATTAAACAAGAAGAAATTAAAGATTCTAAACTTTTTGATGATGTTCCAGATCAAAAAGGGGAAGAAAGTTCGGGGGGTAAAATGACCTCTTCTGGTTTTGGGTACATGGCATCTTCATCTGGGGGTGGGTCTCAAGAGTCTGAATTTGATTTAAGTTCTATGATGGCAAGTTTTTTGGGTGGAGAAAAAGATAAAAACCCTGATTATATTGGCAATGTCCCTACGCGACTTCTTGCTCAAGACAACTCAGCAGAAACCATTTGGGATCGAATTTCAAAAACCACACGAAAACATTTGAAATAAGTCCCTTTGTCATTTATAAAATAAATATGAAGGTAATTTCATTGTGTTTTGGTTTACTTGTCTTGTTTCCCACTTTCCTTTTTGCTAACCAATGGGGAACAGAATATTTGAAATTTGAACTTTCAGAAACATGGAAGTGTCAAACAGATGAAAACCAATACATCTGCTATCCCGCCGATGCCTCTAAAAGAAAAGAGGCTCTTATTGTAGTAGCGGCAAAAATTGAAGATACCAAAGAAGATAAGCTTGAAAAATATTACGATTATTTAAAAAAACCAAAGGAAATAAAAACGCCTTCTGGTCAAGCTATTACAAGTAAAGTTCATCTTATTAAATACATTACTGTTAATGACACAAAGTGGATTGATGCCCTTCATGAAAGTAGTGAAGTACCGGATTATTACACCCGATATCTTGCAACCATTCAAAGCGGCATTGTGATTGTACTTGCCTACTCTACCTCTATTGAAAAAAACATTCTCTACATTAAAGACTTAAGAAACATGGTTCAAACCCTAAAAGTCACCGCTAAGTTGCCTACGCAGAAAGAGTAAACACCACTTGTCATTCTGAGGCTTTGCCGAAGAATCTCCTAATATCAAAACCTAGGAGATCCTTCGTTTCACTCAGGATGACAAGCATCTGTCATTCTGAGGTGAAACCGAAGAATCCCCATATTATTATTCTTCGTCATCGATTTTTGGAGATCCTTCGCCTAGCGGCTCAGGATGACACAGAAATAAGCCGATACGACGGATATGAATAGTAAACACTTTCTCATAGCCTTTATTCTTTTTTCATTCTTCTTAGTCGCCCAGGATGAAACTCCAGAAACAAACAACATGACAGTTTTCCAAAAAAAATTCCATCAACTGATGCAAGAGCATTTTCAAAAACTAAAAGAACTTGAAAAACAGCATGGGGTGTCAATGATGGTACAACCCCCCCCCCAACACAGCCAA
>CAYJUJ010000245.1:0-2542 GCA_964373325.1 uncultured bacterium | reverse complement strand
TATGACATCATAAGAAAGCCCCGCATACCATGAGATAGAATCTCGATTAACTATTGGTTTTTCATTTGCATAAGCAAGCTCTCCTAAAAAACTAAGTTTTTTCCACGTAAAGGTAAGATAAGTATCATAAACTTGGACATCTCTTTTACGTGCACTTCGAGAATGAGCCCCCTGTTCATACATTAAAGAGAATCCAAAAAGGGCTGGCATTTTTAAAAAATTGCCACGATATCCAATATTACCAACATAGGTCATATCACTGTGAGTTACAGCTGATGGTTCTCGAACATGCTTAAGAGGATATCTATGCCCTTCTGTCACAGCCAATTTATAAAAGAAATCCTGTGATGATCCAAACATAAGGCCAATATCTCTTGTATCAATACCCATGTGGAGTTGATCAATGAGAAAAGCAGTGTGATCCTCATAATCCATACCCATGGGAATATGAAAAGACCCTGCCTGTACATAATGTTTGTTAGTAAATTCATACTGTAAAAACGCCGTCACAAGAGGGTTCGGGATATTATAGGAAAACACAAAATTAAGACGTTCAAGAGGTTGAGAGTTAAGTCCTGGCTCCACCTGCATTAGAAAAAAATTGCGTGGCATGGGCCCGCCCTTTTTAACCATATACCAAAATCTTGCATTTCCATAAAAATCAGTATTGTCCCATAATTTGTCAAAAAAACTCTTTTCTTGAGATTCAGGAACTGTTTTTATTTCTTTTTTTTCTTTCTTAGAAACGAGAATAGGAGGTTTAGAAGGTATTTTTATTTTCGAGGGTTTTACTTTCTTAACAGGAGGAGTTTTTCTTATTTTTTCTTTTTTAGCAACGAGAGTTTCTTGCTTTTTTTCCTTAAATCTTTTTAAAACTTGTTTTTGCTTGAGAACTTCTGCTTTTAACTCTTCGGGTGTTTTATATCCTACAAAACCATGTTTTTTAGAATAATACCTTCCACGGTGATTGAGTGGACCACCACCATGCTGGCTAATATGGCAAAATCCACACCTTTCTTTTTCTTGAATAGTGTATTTAGGTAATGCATTAAGAAATGAGAAAAAAAATGACCCTACAACAAAAGTGAGACAACCATATCTCATGAATATATTTATTTTTCTTCCTCTACTGCTGCTTCTTGATACTGTTTTTCGTCTTTAAGAGATTTTAAATATTTTTTATACTCTTCACGAGTCATTAAACCCTTGGTTATGTTTCTTTCTACAATTCGCGTATCATACAACTGTTCTTCTTTTTCATAAACCATACTCATTTGTCCTCCTTTTGTTATTGCAAAGTATTAACACAGGGAAAAAAATCTTTCAATGCCACTTATATTCATCTTCATCCAATTCAACATCTTTGCCTTGAATCACATGAAATTTCTTTTTAAGCCTTCTCATTTTCCACCAACGAGAAAAATCTTGAAAACGAGGCATACTTTTTCCTCCTTTCCAATAATAAAGATAAATAAACCCAACAATCAATCCCCCAAAATGAGCTAAGTGTGCAACACCATCTCGAGTGGGCGTTATTGATGACAAAAGCTCAATTCCCCCTACTAAGATTACAAATGTGCGAGCACGCATCGGCATAAAAAACATAAATAGAATAAGTCGATCCCCAAAATAAAGTGCATAAGCTGCAAGAAGTCCATAAATAGCTCCACTTGCTCCAACAACAAGGATAGGAGAGTTATAATAAAAAAGAATGTGCGTAAGTGCGGCCCCCAGTCCACATATAAAATAATATTTAAGAAACTCACGACTTCCTAAATATCTCTCAATTTCAGATCCAAACATCCACAAAACAAACATATTCAAGAGGAGGTGCCAAATACTTCCATGTAGAAACATATATGTCACAAGCTGCCAAAGGTAATATTTTTTCAAAACAAGGGGTGGAACAAGGGCAAAAAGACTTAAAATAAAAGTTTGCAAAAAAACTGAAAAAATAAAACAAGCAATATTAGCAATAATAAGCCACTTGACTACAGGAGTCCAAGTATTCATAGGAGAAAAGGACGCCCCTTGACTATAAAATCTATAATGTTTTCGATACATTACGTAATATATCCCTTTTTATTGTAAAAAATTCATATTCCGTTCCTAATATTAACATGCTATTTTAAACACCCTGAGAATCTTTTTTCATTTTTGGAAATTTTTACACAGTTTTCTTCCTAAAATTAATTTTTGTTCAATTTTTACTAATAATTAACATCATGAAAACACAATTCTTTTTTTCATTTTCCAAAAAACGAACTTCTGGCACAGTATTTGCTTTTATAAATTTCCGTAAGGTATCGTGACACATGAAAAAAGCCGTGTCACTCATTAAGGCATATTGATTGTGTTGTCAAATTGTTGAAGAAGGTGTTCATGGCTCTTGAAGAAAAACGTAAATATCTGAGAGCTCCTATCGAGATGTGGGTCAAGGAGGAGGTGGGAGATTACTATTTTCTCCACAGAGCTTGTAATATTAGTGTAGGAGGATTTTTTTTAGAAAAAAAAGTCCTTGTCAAAAAGAAACAAATGGCGA
>CAYJUJ010000244.1:0-2594 GCA_964373325.1 uncultured bacterium | reverse complement strand
CACTTCTACTCCCACCGCAACATCCTTATACGAATGATTACTGTTTTTATTATTTATTGTGGTGAAGAGAGTTTTAATCAGTGTCTGAGTGCTATTAAAAATCAGAAACTTCGTTCAGATATGCATGTGAAGATTGATATTATTAAGGATGTTTACCCTATGAGTGAAGCCTTCAATGAAATGCATAGAAGATGTCAAACTCCCTATTTTGTTCAGGTTGATACGGATATGATCTTAAATGATAATGCTATTCAAGTTTTATATGATGAAATCACAAAGACACATTTTTTGACCTATGCAGTGTATGGACAGCTCTATGAAGAAGGTTTTGGAATAGGTGGTACGGTTCGGTGTTGGAAAAAAAACTTCTTTAAGTTGTTTCAATTTAGAGATGTTCGAGCCGTTGATAGAAATCTTTTTAGAAGAGCTAGATTGTTAGGATTGAGGAGAAAAAAAGTACCAGGTCTTTTAGGAACTCATTTGGCGAGACATTCTTCTTTGTCTGAATATCTTAAGACTAAGAGTGATATTGAAAAGTGGCGTTTTTTAGGAAGAAAAGCCCACCGCTATGCACTGCCCTTATTTGAGAAATTACTTAAAAATCCAGTTGAAAATAAAGTTAAAATCTTAGGTGCTCTTTCAGGTGCTCTTTCACCGAGGGATGTAGTTAGAAAATCAAAAAATATTCTTTTTGAAAAAGAAAAACTTTCTTCACTTCTAGCAACTTTAGGCTATCACAATCTTCAAGAGCTAATGCTTGATGTAGAGCACTTGAAAAAAGTAAATATCCAAGAGCTTTTTACTCTTAACTATGATGATTGGGATCACAAGACCCAAAATGATCTTTCCAAACATGTGCGGACTCTTTTTTTGAAGAAACTATGAGAGTATTTTTTTATACATCTCACACGCTTTATCTTAAGGTACTTATTCCTCTTGTTATAGAATTATTGAAAAGAGAAGGGGTTTCTGTATTTTTTTATAAAAATTATCCACATTTTTATTCTTATTCTCCAGCTCGATTTTCTAAAAATCCAGAGAAAAATAAATGTATCAATTTAAGCGCTTTAGATTATGTAGCTCATCTTATTGATTATAAAAAGGAATGGAACCTGGTTAAACACCTTATTCGATTTACCTTTCTAAAAAGAATTGCGAAGTATGATGTTATTGTGGGTACTATCAAGGATCTAGATGCTTTGATTCAATTTAAGAAGAGAGGGGCTAAAAAAGTGTATGTTGTGGGCTATCAACACATGCCAGTATTGCTTTCTTTGGGCACTCAACTAAAACTGAAAAATAAATTTCATGATGCTGAAAATATTTTTATAAAAGACAATGAATTTTCTAAAACTCATGATTTTCGAAGATACATTCGTCATCAAGAAGTGGCTGATTTCAAATTTGTTAATTTTTCTTACCTTGATACTGTTAGTAAAAAGAGACTGGCTATGTCGAAAGACTGCCAGTCTCTTTTTACTAACCCTTATGTTCTTATTTTTCACCCCGGGGGATATCGTCGTATCATCACCATGCCGGGTGAGGATAAAAAGAGTTGCTATCGAAAGCAAGAGGAGTTTATTAAAAGAGTGTGTCAGCCTATTTTAGAAGCGGGTTTTATTCCTGTTATTAAAACACACCCCCTTTATGCACGGTATCATTCAAAAGAAGATTTACACATTATTTTAAAGGGCTTGGTAGAAGTATCTCCTCTATTGAGACAAGTTATTGTGACGGATGAGAGTTATTGGCATTATGCGTTTCAAAGTCGCTTGATGTTAAGCTTTGGCTCTTCTGGGGTGTATGAGCTGTATGCTGCTGGTCTTAAAAATGTGCTTATTTGTGCTTTTTTAGGAGAGTCTAGGGCTGTGAAGTTTCAAATGTTTAAAAATGTTTATATTGATACTTATGAAGAGTATCTTTCTCTCTTTAAAGATAAATCAAACTTCTCGAAGAAGTTTGATAATATGACTTCCCTTGTACAAGATATTTACCGAGCCTATTCCTCTCTGAATAATGGCTTTTCCACGCAATTTATTGCTCAGGAAATTTTGCAAGCGTGAATCTAGCACTTTTTTTTAGTTATGGTGTTTCTCTCGAAGATTGGCTTGAAAAGGGATTATTTGAAAGAGAAAAGCTTATTTATGAGGAGTTACTTAAAAGAGGAGCTTGTCAAAAAATCTACTGGTTAACCTATGGAAGTAAAGATAATGACTGTGCTTCAAATTTAAAAAAAGAAAACCTACTCCATAAAAATATAGAAATCATTCCTATTCCTTCTTTTTTGGATAATCATATAGGCTGGTTTTTATATTCCTTTTTGCTTCCCTTGATTCAGAGAAAAGTCTTGAATGATTCGGATTTGTTTAAAACAAATCAAATTTTGGGCAGTTGGAGTGCTGTTTTTGCTAAGTTCTTATTTAAAAAAAAGCTCATTGTTCGTGCTGGTTATATTTTGAGTTTTTTTATGAAGCAAAAAAGTGGTTATGGAAAAAGTGCCTGTTTATGTCGAAGACTGACAGGCACTTTTTCCATAACCACTTTTTCAAAAAAAATAATAGCAACAATGATAGAAAGATGTGCTTATTTTTTCT
>CAYJUJ010000243.1:0-2604 GCA_964373325.1 uncultured bacterium | reverse complement strand
ACCTTCGCCGATAGGGCCGCCCCTATGAGGACATGTATTGTCCAAAGCAAAATACTCCTCACCTACCTTAAACAAGGCAAGTTGAATGCCGTTCACTTCAACAACTTTGCCATCTCCAGAAGAAAGATCTCCAGTTTTTGCTACAGTTGTATATTGAGCCACAATGTGGTTCTTTTAGGGGTATCGCTTAGTAAAGTCAAGAAAGAGATGGCTTTGTAACCACTTTCCTAAAAGATTGTTTTTTGTCATTCAGAAGGATGCATAAAATGCCGACTGAAGAATCCATCAAAAAAGAAACCACTCAAAAAATTAAAACCAAAGCCAAAAATCTAGGCTTTGACTTAGTAGGTATTACTCAAGCCGAAACCCTGACTAAAGATTATTCTTTTTTTAAGTGGTGGCTTGAAGAAGGTTTTGGGGCTGAACTTCACTACCTTTACCGCAATCAAGAAAAAAGAGAAGATCCCTCTCATGTTCTCAAAAACGTTCAATCTATTATTTGTGTTGGAATGAATTATTACACCAAACCATCAAAAGGAACCATCTCAAATTATGCATGGGGTCATGATTATCATGACATTCTTTTAGAAAAGCTTAAAAAACTCTCTCAATATATAAAAAATGATCTGGGTATAAAAACAGAAACAAAAGAATATGTGGACACTGGGGCTATTTTAGAGCGAAGCTATGCTGCCCAAGCAGGGCTTGGGTGGATCGGCAAAAACACATGCCTTATCAATAAGGAAGTTGGCTCCTACGTTTTTTTAGGTGAAATTTTAACGGATCTTGAATTAGAATATGATGAACCCATCACAGATCACTGTGGCAGTTGCACTGCATGCCTTGATGCTTGTCCAACCCATGCATTCAATAAAGAAGGGGTTCTTGATTCTAATAAATGCATATCTTATCTCACCATCGAATACCGAGGTGAAGATTTCCCAGAAAATTTAAAATCTAAAATGGGAACACATATTGTCGGTTGCGATATCTGCCAAGCTGTGTGTCCGTGGAATCGAAAAGCCCCTGAAACAACTGAAAAATATTTTTATCCTCGCGATGGGTTTTTAAATCCCTCACTTACAGAATGGAAAAACATTTCAGAACAAGAGTTCAGTCAAAAGTTCAAGAAAAGCCCCATTAAAAGAGTGAAATGGAGGGGCCTCATGCGCAATCTTAAGAATGCTTTACTGAATCAACATAGTTGAAGTGTGCTTTAGCACACTTCAACTATCCCGAGCGCCAATAGGCGCGAGAGGATCTCCTCGTACTGGGGAAGGATCTGTTTGTAATCGTAGGAGACCCCCTCGAAAAATAGCTGTCCCTGAAATGGCCTGGCCCTTTTTGGACAGTCCATTTTGTTAGAATTGACAATGTTTTAAGCACATACTAAGTGCATGGGTTATGACTGAAAACAGCAAAACCTATCTGGTGCGAGCAGAGCAGCGAATTGAGGCGGCTCATAACCTTCGTCAATATCATGGTATTTGCGAGCGCCTCCATGGACATAGCTGGAAAATGGAGGTTTTTGTAAGAGCACCTAAGCTTGACCATGAAGGTTTAGCTATTGATTATCTTCTGGTTAAAAAGGCTCTTTCTGAAATTCTTCATGATTGGGATCATAATTACATTAATAATATTCCACCTTTTGATAAGCTAAATCCTTCCTCAGAAAATATTGCCACTTACATTTTTGAAGAAATGAGCAAGGTGGTTAATAGCGAACAATCTTGGGTTGAGAAGGTTTTAGTTTGGGAAGGGCCAGAATATTATATCGTTTGTGAAAGAGATAGCGGCACCTCACGATTTAAATCAACTTAGGGCAAAGATCTGAAATTGCACACTTATCACACATAGCCTTTCTGGAAGTACAAATTTGCCGACCATGATGAATAAGAAGATGAGAAAAAAGAGTCCATTCTTTCTCTGGAATAATTTTTTGAAGATCAAATTCTATTTTGACAGGATCTTGTAATTTGGTAAGCCCCATTCTATTAGAAAGCCTTCGCACATGAGTATCAACAACGATTCCAGGAATGTCATAAACATTACCTAAAACTACATTAGCCGTTTTTCTTCCAATACCGGGAAGCTCTATAAGCTCTTCCATTTTATTGGGCACTTTTCCTTTGTATTTTTCAAAAATATCTTTGCAGCAAGCACGAATATTTTTAGCCTTATTTCTATAAAAACCGGTTGAGCGAATATCTTTTTCTAGTTCTTTTTGAGAAGTGCCTGCATAATCCTTTGCCGTTCTATATTTTTCAAAAAGATCTTTTGTAACCTTATTAACCCTTACATCTGTACACTGAGCAGAAAGAATGGTTGCTATCAGAAGCTCTAAAGGATTTTTGAAATTAAGGGCACACTCTGCATGAGGATATACTTTTTTAAGTTTTTGGATAATTTTTAAACTTCGCTCTTTTAATGTCATAGCAAAAAGACTGGATGCTTCGCTAACGCTCAGCATGACACAAGATTTTTAAAACTTCATTTAAGCTTCTTGTATTTAATACATCTTTTTTTTCTAACCACGCCTTCCGTGCCACACCCACTCCATAAGTAAAATCCCTAAGCCCCTCTTGACTGTGAGCATCTGGATTA
>CAYJUJ010000242.1:0-2606 GCA_964373325.1 uncultured bacterium | reverse complement strand
AAGACATGTTTTAACAGTAGGGTGCGTTTGTGTAATGCCCCCCACAATTCCAACTGATAAAGGCAATGTTAATTTTCCGTGTAATGTTCCATTTTCATTTTTCCATTCTGAAAGAGGTTTCACTTGTCCAGAAAGTGCAGCATAAGCATGGGCTCCAGCTTCAACAGCGCGCCAGTCATTCCCTGTTGCAATGAGAAGAGCATCAATACCATTCATAATTCCCTTATTGTGGGTGGCAGCCCGGTAAGGATCTAAATTTGCAAAAAGAGTTGCTTCTTCTATAGATTTTGCCAAGGAAGAATCCAAGTGTTGGATAGAGCATGTTGCCTCAACCAATTTACTATCAACGAGATTAGAAAGAATACAAAGCCCTACCTTTTCTTGAGTAAGTTTTTCAAGATAAGGCTTTAAACCTTCACAAGTTTGAGTGATAAGATTAGCACCCATTGCATCACAGGTGTTAAAAAGAAGATGAAGAACACCCATAGACTTTTTATCGGGGCGAGTCATAAGGCGAGTTTCAATATTTTCAACACCACCGCCTCTTTTGACTAAGTTGGGGATAAGTTCATTGGCTTTTTGGATAATGTTATTTTTCTGTTTGTTTATTTTTTCCGTAAAACGATTTGAATCTTGGAGCGTGGGAAATTGGATTTGACCGATGCTCAAGTTACCAAGCATGCGAGTCTCAAAACCACCACTTTGTCTTATTGTTTTTGCAGCTCCTGAAACACCAGCAACAACAGAAGTTTCCTCAATAGCCATGGGAATAAAATAATCTTTTCCATCAATGAGAAAATGTGGGGCAACTCCTAAGGGAAGAGAAAAAAGTCCGATCGTATTTTCAATAAGGTGATTAGAAAGAGCCATGTCTAAACCTTTTTTACCACACAGTGTTTCAAAATCATTTTTATTGAGATCTGCGTGATTCTTTAGAGCCTCCCACCTCCCCTCTAAATTAAGTTGAGAAAACCCTTCAAAAGGTGATTTTTTCATGCTAAGCTCGCTTGGCTAAATATGTAAACATTTTAGTTTATTAATTAAGTAATACTTTAAATATTTAATATAAATGAGTGTTTTTAAATCACAAATTACAACATCAAGTGAAGAGTTTCAAGCTAACCAAAAAAACTACTATGCTCTTTTGCAAACTCTTTGTCAAAGAGAGGCTCTTGTAGAGAAGGGTGGGGGCGAAGAAACGGTTCGTCGCCATAAATCCCGTGGCAAATTATTACCCAGAGAGCGGATTGAGCTTTTGATCGATCATAATTCTACTTTTTTAGAACTCTCAAAGATGGCTGCTTATGGTTTGTATGACAACATGGCTCCTTGCGCCGGCATTGTAACTGGTGTTGGTAAAGTCAGTGGTCGAGATGTCATGATCATTGCTAATGATGCGACCGTCAAAGCAGGCACTTATTTTCCAATGACTATTAAAAAACATCTCAGGGCTCAAGAAATTGCAAAACAAAATCATCTTCCTTGTATTTATCTTGTAGATTCGGGAGGGGCTTATTTACCTCATCAAGCAGAGGTGTTTCCAGATCAATATCATTTTGGGCGAATTTTTTATAATCAATCTCAAATGTCAGCCAAAAGAATTCCTCAAATTTCAGTTGTCATGGGATCTTGTACAGCAGGGGGTGCCTATATTCCTGCAATGAGTGATGAATCTATTATTGTGAAAGATCAGGGTACAGTTTTTTTGGGAGGCCCACCTTTAGTGAAGGCAGCTACAGGTGAAGTTGTAACGGCTGAGGAGTTAGGGGGTGCCAATCTTCACTGCCGAGTTTCTGGGGTGATTGATCATTTTGCTGAAAATGAAAGAGAAGCTCTTCGCATGGCAAGAGATATTAGCCGGCGTCTTAACAATAAAACACCTGCATCTATTGAAAGGCATGCGGTAGAGGATCCTATTTATGATCCAGAAGAAATGTTAGGACTTATTCCTCAGAGTGTTAAAAAACCTTTTGATATGAGGGAAATTATTGTCAGAATTGTGGATGGGAGCCGTTATGAGGAGTTTAAACCTCTTTATGGGCGTTCCATTACATGTGGTTTTGCCTATCTTTCAGGGTACCCTGTTGGAATTCTAGGAAATAACGGAGTTCTTTTTTCTGAAAGCTCTCTTAAGGCAGCTCATTTTATAGAGCTTTGTTGTCAGAGAAAAATTCCACTTATTTTCTTTCAAAATATTCCTGGTTTTATGGTTGGTAAAGACCATGAAGCTCAAGGTATTGCGAAGCATGGGGCTAAAATGGTTATGGCAGTTGCAAACGCTCAAGTGCCTAAGTTTACCGTTATTGTTGGTGGCTCTTATGGAGCTGGAAATTATGGAATGTGTGGCCGGGCTTATAATCCAAGATTTCTTTGGATGTGGCCAAGTGGACGAATTGCGGTGATGGGAGGGGAATCTGCGGCAGATGTTTTAGCAAGTGTTTATGAAGAAAAAATGAAAAGAAAAGGAAAGATTTCAACTCCAGATGAGATGCATAAAATGAAACAGCCTATTCAAAAGAAAATTGAAGAGGAGTCCTCTCCTTATTATAGTACAGCTCGTTTATGGGATGATGGTATTTTAAACCCTCTTGATACACGAAAGTATT
>CAYJUJ010000241.1:0-2650 GCA_964373325.1 uncultured bacterium | reverse complement strand
AGCTATTTATTATTGGAAACGGGCCCTTGAATTTGATCCTTCTTATATTCCAGCACGTGTAGGGCTCTTGCAAATTCAGTAATTCTAAACTTTAAGTACCTTTTTTAGGTATATGTATTTATTGATTATTTTATGACCATCGGATATAACCTCCTCTATGAGAATTCTTGTTATTGGAGGCGGCGGGCGTGAACATGCTCTTATTTGGAAAGTAAGCCAAAGTCCCAAAATTAAGAAGATATTTTGTACTCCTGGCAACGCTGGAATTAGTAGTCTCGCAGAATGTGTTGATATTCCTATAACTGATTTTCCTGTTCTTCTTCAGTTTGCTCAAAAAGAAAAAATTGATTTAACTATTGTAGGCCCAGAGCTTCCCTTGTCTTTAGGGATTGTTGATTTATTTGAAGCGACGGGATTGCGTATTTTTGGCCCTTCCAAGGAGGCCTCGCAGTTTGAAGCTAGTAAAATTTTTGCTAAAGAGTTTATGGAACAGTATTCTATTCCTACTGCACAATATCAAGTTTTTGAGAATCCTCACTTTGCAAAAAAGGCACTTTTAGAATTGAAATTTCCTTTGGTTATTAAGGCTGATGGTTTAGCAGAAGGAAAAGGGGTTTCTATTTGTTCTACACTAGAAGAGGCTCAAAAAAGTATTTCTCATATTATGGAAAAAAAAGCTTTTGGAGCAAGTGGTAGTAAAATTATTTTAGAAGAGTTTCTCGAAGGAGAAGAGCTTTCTTATATGGTTCTCGTCGATGGTGAACATTTTCTTCCCCTTGCTTCTGCTCAAGATCACAAGGCCCTCCTAGATGGAAATAAAGGTCCTAATACAGGAGGAATGGGTGCTAATTCACCAGCTCCTCTTTTGACGACAGAGCTAGAGCAAAAAATAATTGAAAAAACCGTGAAACCTTTTTTAGCAGGAGTTAAAAGAGAAAAAATTTTATATAAAGGGGTTCTCTACATAGGACTTATGATTGTGGATAAAGATCCCTACGTATTAGAATTTAATGTTCGTTTGGGAGATCCTGAGACTCAACCTCTGATGATGAGGCTTCAAAGTGATATTGTTGAATTGTTTGAAGCAACAATTGCTGGAGAGCTCGATAAGTGCGTGATCGATTGGAAAAAAGAAGCTGCTTTATGCGTGGTTATGACCTCAGAGGGGTATCCATCTACTTATGAAAAGGGTTTTGTTATTAAAGGCTTATCTGATGTAGGAGGAGAAGGTGTTGTTTTTCATGGTGGAACGCGGCGCCGTGGGAAAGATATTGTTACTCATGGGGGAAGGGTTCTTTCTGTAGCAAGTTGTGGTAAGACTTTAAAAGAGGCGCAAACTAAAACCTATGAAGGGGTTAAAAAAATTCAATGGGAAGGGGTACATTTTAGAAAAGATATCGGGGTAAAAGGAGGGGTTTGTTAATGGATGTTGCTATTTTTCTAGGTTCTAATTCAGATCGTGAATATATTGAGGAGACTCAGAAAATTTTGTCTGACTTTAATGTTTCTTTTGAAACTATCGTATGTTCGGCACACCGTTCTCCAGAAAAACTTGTTTCTGAAATTACGCGTGTAGAAAACTTAGGCGTTAAGGTATTTGTAGCTATGGCAGGGTATGCAGCTCATTTACCTGGAACTATTGCAGCTCGAACAACCAAACCAGTGCTGGGCGTTCCACTACCTTCTTCTGAATTACAAGGAATTGACGCCTTATTGTCCGTTGTACAAATGCCAGGTGGAGTTCCAGTTGCTACTCTTGGTATTGGAAAAAGTGGAGCTAAAAATGCGGCACTTTTAGCAATTCAAATTCTTTCTCTCTCATCTCAAGAATTATTAGATCAGTGGAAAAAGTATAAAGAAGCACTCAGTAAGGGCTAAGGGTTAAGTGGTAAGGGGTAAGGGCAGAGAATTTCATTTCATTAAGAAGATTCTTGAAAAGGGAGGGGTCATAGCTTTTCCTACGGAAACTGTTTATGCTCTTGGCGTTGATATTTCAAATGAAAAGGCTATTCGAAAACTTTACGATTTAAAGGGTCGTGATTATTCAAAGCCATTATCCATATTTATTTCTTCAATGAATATGCTTGAGGAGTATGTTACAGAAATCTCCCCCCAAGCCCAAAAACTCATCGAAAAGTATTGGCCTGGTCCTTTAACGTTAGTTTTTAAAGCAAGTAAAAAAGTACCATCTCTTATAATGGGAGGTGGAAAAACAATTGGCATTAGAATGAGCTCTCATCCATGTGTGGTAGAAATTCTAGAAGCCTTTAAAAAACCCATCACTGCAACATCTGCTAATATATCAGGGCAAAAAAGCGCAAGAACAGCAGAAGAGCTAAAATTTTATTTTCGAGGTGCCATTGATTATGTTATTGAAGATAATGTAGGAGAAAGTCAGATCGAATCAACAGTGATTGATGTGTCTCAAGATAAATTTCAAGTCCTACGAGAAGGCGCTTTGCAATGCTCCATTTAAGTGCATTTAAAGGTATTGTTTATAATTCTAAAAAAATTTCTTCTTTTGAGGAAGTGCTCACCCCTCCTTACGATGTTATTTCTAAAGAAGAAATAGAAAACTTGTGGAAAAAAAGCCCATATAATTTTACTCATATTTATCTTGCACCTACGTAATATGTTCTAGAAAATAAAT
>CAYJUJ010000240.1:0-2653 GCA_964373325.1 uncultured bacterium | reverse complement strand
CAATTCTTTCAATATTGACAAAACTATAAACATGGAACCACTAAAAACCACTGAAATTTGAAAGAGTTACAATAACAGGTCAATGCACAAAAATAGGCCATTTTCTTGACGGTCTTTAAAACTTGGCTTAGTATCTAATTATGGGGAAGGACTGGATCGAGAGGTTAGCGAAACAGGAAGTTAACATCGAAGAAACAGGGCAGCTAGATCTTTATAATAAGGAAGATGAAAGAAAGTATATCGAAGAGCTGACTGACCAGTTTTTAAATGATTTAAGGAGAGACTTCACATCCTGTATTAATTCTTTTAATGCCTATCGGGGAGAACAGCGAAACACTATTAAAATTTATGGTATTCAAGGGACACCCAGTGATTTTCTTGTTTTTAGGAATTCCCTTAAGTTAATTGTTTCCAAGGAACGTCCCGGCACTATTGGTCTTTCTTTTACAAGCCTAAGAGGGGGGCTTAAATCTGCACGTGATAAAGCAGGTGATTATATTGAAATGACCATTGGCCCTTTCAATGATGGTATTTGGAAGTTCAAAGGAAGCCAAGTAACTGTTCAAAGCGTTGTTCGTTATTATCTAACTGAGTTTATCAGGAATAGCCTTAATTAATTTTTCTCAAAACTAAATTATGCGTCGTGATGGCTTCTGATTCTAGAGGATCTTCTGACTCTCGAATTTCAGTTTCAATATGCAGAGAACTATCGTCGGCAAAATGATATTGGAGGCTGTCCCCGTATTGACCCAACCACAATATTCCTTCTTTTGGAGCACTCATATGTAGATCAAACTTAATTTCAGCATCATTATTAAGTTCTAATGGAAACATAGAACTAAAGCGGTCTTTAAAGGCTTCATGATTTGATTTGATTTGAAGTTTAGCATCTTCTGTAAAATCAAAAATAGTAGAACTTTCAGTTATTGTTTCAGGCATTAATTCTTGTGGTTCAGAACTTTGGAGAGTTGTTTTATAAGAAATAAGTGTCCATTTCCCTAAAAGTTTTTTATCTGTCTTTTTTTCAGGACCTATGGGAGAAGTTAGTTTTCTAAGTGTAGTTTCAATAACTAAAGTTTGAACACCATTGTTAAATTCTTCTTTTAAAGTCAGTTCTTGACCATCGGTAGACATTTGAACAATTTCAAAGTTCATCTTGTTTTCATCTTCTGTTTTTTCTTGTGGAGAAATTGCTATTTTATTCTGATCACATGTGTAAAAAAGAGTTTCAGTATCAATGGTATTTGTTGCTAAATAATAGTTAAATATTTGAGAAAATTCTTGAATGGAATTTTCAGCCATAGCTTCCAAACTCATGTGAAAATTATCTATCATTTCAAAACGGCTATCGTTACTGAATATATAAGCTTGATCTAGTTCGCTAAAGGGATTTTCTAGGGTTTCATTTGTGTTTTTATCTTTATATGTGACTTGCGAAACTTGCCAAATTCCACAGAGAAGCTCTTTTTCGCCACTATCACCCGCATGGGTAATAAATAGCCCACATAGAAATATGAAAATAATTCTCCCTACCTTCTTCATATGGGAGTTCTAAAAGCAAAACCCATGCCACTTTATTCTAAAAAAAAGACATGTAAAATTAAATAGTTATAAAAACACACCAAAAGACACCTGACGGTTTTTGGCAAAGTTATGAGCGAAAATAGATAAATAGGGCAAGAAGAAGTGAGAAACCAAGGCCTGCAAAGCCTAGGAGTGAAAACCCTAAAAGAGTAGGGCCTATTTTATAGATAATAAAAAGTGTAGAGGCTATGACAAGAGATGAACAAAAAATCATGTTGCTTTGGTATTTATAGCTGTGGCTTAGTTCTTGAGTTGTTTTTTCAAGATTTTCTATTTCAATTTTCTGTGTGTAATCTTCTGAGGCTTGTTTACGCATCAGTTGTTTTAAATACCTTGGAAGAACTCGAATAACACCGGTCAAATCCTTTATAATCCATATGGCTTCTTTTCCCAGTCTTTCAAAGTTGTAACGGTCTTTAAAAATTTCTTTAGCAAAATGGGTCATTTCCCCTACAAGGTCAAAGTCAGGATCTATTTCTTTACCCATGCCTTCGATTGTAAGAATGGCTTTTGAAACAAGCATGAGGTCTTGAGACATTTGAATGTGGTGTTTACTTGCACATACAACAAGTTCAAGAAGTACCTTGCCAACGTTAAAATCCTTAAGGGGCATGCCGTAATAAGGCTCAAGAATGTTTTTAATATCTTGCTGAAATTCAACAATATTAACCTTACCCTTTTGAGACCCAATATCTAAAAATTCATAGGCGAGGGTTTCATAGTCTTCACTAAGAAGGCAAAGAAACATATTGGTTAAGGCCTCACGAGTGGCTCTTGTTAAATGTCCCACAATTCCAAAATCAACAATTGCTAATTTTCCCTCGAGGGTGACAAAGAGATTGCCAGCGTGAAGATCCCCATGAAAAAGGCCATCAATGAGCACTTGCTTATAAAATGCTTGAATTCCTAGGTGTGTTAATTTTTTAATATCAATATCTTGAGAATGAATTTTTTCGGTATCGGAAAGACGTATTCCATTTATTTTTTCTTGAACTAAAAGTTTCGATGTTGAAAATTTTTTGTAGACTTCTGGAATTGCAATATTTTCTAAATTTTTCATATTGTTTTT
>CAYJUJ010000239.1:0-2658 GCA_964373325.1 uncultured bacterium | reverse complement strand
ATGGAGTCAAGATCAAGAAGAACTATTAAACAAGTATAGAGAAGTAAGAGATGAGATTGGGAAAAGAATAATGTCATTTAAAAAAAGTTCTTGAACTGTTCTAGCGCTTCTGGGTTTTTAAGTGCATCTAGGTTTCCAACTTCTTCATGGTGGATCATTTGGGTTACAGCTACTTCTACTTTTTTACCGCTTAAGGTTCTTGGAATGTCTTGCACTTGAAAAACATATTTAGGCTTGTGGCGAGGAGAAGCTTCTATCTTAATTTTGTTTTGGAGATCTTTTTTAAGTTCATCAGTCAATATCATGTTGTTTTTAAGCACAACAAAAAGAACTATTTCAATATCATTATCACTTCTATGCCCAACAACAATGCTATCAGTGATAGCCGGGTGAGCTTCAACAACTCTATAGATTTCTGCTGTACCAATACGAACACCAGAGGGTTTTAATGTTGCATCACTTCGCCCGTACACAATGACCCCACCATTTTTTGTTATCTCAATATAATCTCCATGACGCCAAACGTTAGGATAAGTTTCAAAATAAGTTTGATGATATTTTTTATTTTCCGGGTCATTCCAGAAATAGAGTGGCATAGAAGGGAAGGGGGTAGCGCAAACAAGCTCTCCTTTTTTACCAAGAACTTCTTTTCCTTGTTCATTAAAAACATGAACATCCATTCCTAATCCTAGACATTGAATTTCCCCAGCATAAACGGGCAACATGGGGTTCCCAAGCATGAAACAAGAAATAAGATCAGTGCCGCCAGAAATAGATGCTACTAAAACATCTTTTTTAACAGAGGAATAAATCCATTGAAACTCTTCAATAGATAAAGGAGAACCCGTTGAAAGAATAGCTCGAAGTTTTGAAAGATTATTTTCTTTTATGGGTATCACACCCTCTTTTTGACAGGCACTAAAGTATTTAGGGCTGGCCCCTAAGATAGTTATTCCAAACTTTTCTGCGAGCTCCCAAAGGCGATTTGCCTTAGGATAAACGGCATTACCATCATAAAGAAAAAGCGTTGTACCCCGAGCCAGGGAAGAAACCTGCCAATTCCACATCATCCAACCACAGGTTGTGTAGTAAAAAATAGTATCTTCTCTATTGAGGTCTGTGTGAAGGGTTAATTCTTTTAAATGTTGAATCAGTGTTCCACCAGCTCCATGAACAATGCATTTAGGAACACCAGTTGTACCGGAGGAGTAAAGAATATAAATAGGATGATCAAAGGGCAGTTGTTCAAACTCGATTTCTTGTGCTTCATTATCTAAAAATTGATCCCAACTTACCCATCTGTCATCCTGAGCTGAAAGCGAAGGATCCAGTATTACCACTCTTTTCAAAGAGGGGAGGGATTTTTGTACTGCTTTCACTTTTTCCGTTACATCAAAAAACTTTCCATTATAGCTATAACCATTGGGAGCAAATAGGATTTTATGTTCAATTTGACTAAAACGGTCAAGAATACCTTGAAGTCCAAAATCGGGTGAACAAGATGACCAAATAGCACCAAGGCTTGTTGTTGCAAGCATAGCAATAACCGTTTCTATACAATTGGGAAGAAAGCTTGCAACACGATCTCCTTTTTTAAGCCCCTCATTTTTTAAAGCGTGAGCTCCTTTAGCTACTTGGACATAAAGTTCTTTATAGGTCAGCTTTGAAGGAGCTCCATCTTCTCCTTGATAGATAAGGGCGGTTTTGTCATCCCGGTAACGTAAAAGGTTTTCAGCAAAGTTAAGACGGCTTTCACTAAACCATTTTGTACCAGGCATTTTGAGTTCTCCCATCACTTGCTTGTAAGGAGATGACGCTTTGATTTCACAGTATTTCCACACTTCTTCCCAAAAAAGAGCAGGGTTTTTAACTGACCATTGATGTAAGCTTTGATAATTGTCTTTTTTTAAGTGATGTTTTTCCTGAATGATTTTCAGGAAACGGACCATATGAGTTTTTTTAAGTTTTTTCTGATCAGGTTTCCAAAGAGGCTTCATATCATTTCGATTGCCAAAGCTACTGCTTCTCCACCACCTATACAAAGACTTGCAATACCTCTTTTAAGAGATTTTCTTTTAAGTGCATAAAGAAGAGTGGTTAGAATCCTTGCACCACTGGCACCTATAGGGTGCCCTAATGCCACAGCACCCCCATGGATATTTACTTTTTGAGGATCTAATTTTAATTCTTGAATGGCGGCTAAAGCTACAGCTGCAAATGCTTCGTTAATTTCATAGAGATCAATGTCTTTTGCTTTAAGATTTAATTTTTCAAGAAGTTGTTTGATGGCCCCAACCGGTGCTGTAGTAAACCATTCTGGTTCTTGTGCAAAAGTACTCCATCCAAGAATTTTTGCTAAGGGTTTTCCTCTTTTTTCTGACGAGAGAAGAAGTGCAGCTCCTCCATCATTCAAAGAAGAAGCATTGGCAGCTGTAACGCTTCCTGTTTTATCAAAAACAGGTGTGAGCTGTGGAATTTTATCAAATTTAACACGTTGTGGTGCTTCATCTGTATCTATAACTTGTTCCTTATCATTTTGTTTGATGGTGAGAGGTACAATTTCTTCTTTGAAGTAGCCGTTGTGAATAGCTGCTTGGGCTCGTTTATAACTTTCTATAGCAAATTCATCTTGTACTTGCCTTGAAAACTTATATTTTT
>CAYJUJ010000238.1:0-2697 GCA_964373325.1 uncultured bacterium | reverse complement strand
CTTTCAATTAAGCATGCCCTCGACTCCGATCGGGGGTGCGGGAATGACAAAAAAGAATTAATTAATATTTTTTTAAAGATATACCGATAGGTTTGTTAGAACATAATCCTGGATCCCGCATCAAGTGCGGGATGACAGAAAAGGAGAGGTAAGTATATGAAACTAAATAAGATTTTAATAGTGGCATTAGCTTTGTTGCTATGGATACCTATCCAAAAAACAAAAGCTTTTGATGAGGATCTTCAAGAAAAAAAGTGGAATACAGCAAGTGGCAAAAGCTACATGATTTACAAAACACTTGAGTGGACACCCGTAGCTAAAGACAAAAGCAAACCAGCTCCTGGAACTCTTTTTGTCATTACCTACATGACTTCACAAAAACCAGAGGATAAGCAAAAACTACTTGAAGAGTATTATGATTTAATGACTCATTTCTACCATTTTTATGCGCCAGAAAGCCTTAAGAAAAAAAGCTTTGCAGAAAAAATAAAATACCATGTTCTTGTTGAGGCTCTGCAGGAAAAACCAAAAGTGGGTGAAAAAAATATTAAAGCTATTAGTTTTTCTAAAAACTTTAATGGTATAACCCGCATTGCTCTACAGAATAAAAGTTTAGATCCACAAAGGCTTGAAGGACTTCGTGCGCTCAATGCTCGTGATTATAAAAAAGCAATTGCTACATTTCAAAAAATCAAAAACAAAGTAGCACATGACTTTGTGCAAATGAGTAATGCTAACCTCTACATGGGCAAACGCGATGACGCTAAAAAGAAAGCTCTTGAGGGGCTTAAATTATTTCCGGAGTACCGTGATCTTCTCCATAATTTAGCTTCCATTACTATTTTTGAAGGCACTTATGTCACCGATGGAAAATACGAATATGATCCTGAAAAAATGAATACAGCTAAAAAAACCCTTCAAAAAATTATAGATCTGAAACAAGATGACTATTTGGCTCATTCTAACATGGCAACCGTTGAAACAACTTTAAAAAACTATGAAGGAGCCGAAAAAATCCTTAAAAGTCTTATTTCAAAAAGCTCTTTTCCTATAGCTCTTAGAAAAAGATTAGGGGATCTCTATGTGATTTGGAAAAAGCATGATCTCGCAGAAGAAGCTTATATGGCAGGATTAAAACTTAATTCCAATGAGCCTTCTCTTCTAAGCGGCTTGGCTGAACTTTATCATCGAGATAAGAAGTTTGACCAAGCAGGAAAATATTATAATGAAGCCATCAAACAACTAGAAGGAAGAACCCCTGCTTCTGAAATTCAAAATAAAAGAGTAGCCGAACTTAAAAACCAGCTTAAGATGTGCCAGGCTAAGAAAGCTTTAGAATAAGTTTTTGTCATCACATATAAGGTGATAACTACGAGCCGTCATCCTGAGTGAAACGAAGGATCTCCTAGGTTGGAGATTCTTCGGCTAAAGCCTCAGAATGACAAATTGACGTTCGCAATGACAGAACTTTCATGCTAACATCTCCCCAAAATGAGAATACTGATATCACTCTGTATAGGAGTGCTGTGTGTTATTTCACTCATTCTCATTGCGTCCTATATGACAAAAAAGACTCAAAATCGTTTAGCACAGGAAAAAAGCCCCTATCTTCTGCAACATAAAGATAATCCCGTGTGGTGGTTCGCCTGGGGTCCTGAAGCCCTTCAAGCTGCCAAAGAAGAAAACAAACCTATTTTTCTCTCTATTGGCTACTCCACCTGTCACTGGTGCCACGTTATGGAGCATGAAAGCTTTGAAGACCAAGAAGTGGCTGCCACTCTTAATAAATCATTCATTTCTATTAAAGTGGATCGAGAAGAAAGGCCTGATGTGGATAAAATCTACATGGATGCAGTGGTTGCCATGACGGGGCACGGAGGTTGGCCTTTAAGTGCCTTTTTAACGCCTGATTTAAAACCCTTTTTTGGTGGAACTTATTATCCAAAAGAGCGGTTTATGCAGCTCTTAAAACAAATAAGCCATGCCTGGAAAGAAAATCCAGAAAAAATTCGGCAAGGTGGAGAAGATCTAGCCCTCTTTCTAAAACAACCTCTCAAAGAAGAACACGTGGCTTCCGAGTTTGATGAAAAAATTTTAGGTCGAGCATTTCTACAACTCTCTCATAATTTTGATTCTTATTATGGAGGTTTTGGGCATCCCCCAAAATTCCCCCCAAGCCAGAGCCTGATGCTCCTTCTTCGCATTGCCTTAAGAGCTCAAAGTGAAGACGCCCTAAAAATGGTAACTAAAACACTCGATGCTATGGCCTACGGTGGTATTTATGATCATTTAGGGGGTGGATTTTCAAGATACTCCACAGATGAAAAGTGGCTTGTCCCTCATTTTGAAAAAATGCTTTATGACAACGCCCTTCTCTCTTGGACTTATTTAGAAGCCTTTCAGTTTACAAAAAATGAAATCTACAAAAACGTAGCCGAAGAAACTCTTTCTTATATTTTAAGGGGTATGACACATTCGGAGGGCGGTTTTTATTCAGCAGAAGATGCCGATAGCGAAGGAGTTGAAGGAAAGTTTTATGTGTGGACATATGAAGAGCTTAAAAACCTATTATCCAAAAAAGAGTTTGAAGTTTTGAGTACCTTTTATGACATCTCACAAACGGGCAATTTTGAACACAATACAAATATTCTGAGTATCAGTAAAGGCCATGACTGGAAAGAAAAACAGGGTGAGCTT
>CAYJUJ010000237.1:0-2729 GCA_964373325.1 uncultured bacterium | reverse complement strand
ATGAGTTCATATAAACATTGGAGCTGCAACGCCTGGTGGCAATCGAAGATGTCCAGATACAAAAACCGCTTACACTTTTATTCCGGCTATTGAATATGCTTTTAGTACAAAATGGCAGGCAGCCTTCCAAGTTAATCTCTCAACAAGCCCTTTTGCCGATATTCCATTTGCAGGAATTGGTGAAGATAGTTTCAACATTGGTGCTTCTATTACTCGAAACATGGATTCAGGTAGTCAATGGCACTTATACTTCATGGATGAATTGGATAACAGTGGCGATCCAGATTATGTTGTTGGATGGGCCTTTGACGTCTGGCCTCTTCTTGGTAAAAAAACAGAAGAAGACTAACGACTGATTTTTAGACATATCCATACTTATTTCAACACAGCATTTCTCAATTAATTTCAAATACTTAAACTAAATAATCAACTCCTGAAAACTCTCTATACATGTTTTTTATGTCATCCCTACAAAGGCAGGGATCCATATTTATAACACATTGTAATCATTATATTTTTTAGATCAATTTTGAACCATAGTTGGCATGGGCATTGCTTTTATAGTAAGTGAAGGCTCTCGCCGTACGTGTTGTGTAAAAAAGCCTTAATATAATTGTCGGATTTATGAAGCCTATTTTTACTAAATTCATAAGTGTTTTCATATTGTTAGGAGTATCTCTATCCTCTTTTGGAGATCCTTTACCTGAAGAACCCATAGACGCTCTTAGGGAAACAAGAGCTGATGTGAAAAAAGCAAATATTAAGCTATCAGATACAGGGATTCCAGAAAGGCCTAGCATGTATGATTCTTTAGTTCGAACAAGAAGACTCGAAAATGGAGAGTTTGATGCTTTTCTTCGCATCATTGATGTTCAAAGACCTATAGCTTTTGTCAAGGGTCAAGGGGCGCGCTCTATGGGAATGGTGAGTGGTGATCTTGATAAGTTTGGACAGGTTAACAAAAAATTTACAGGAATAGTTGGAGATGAAGTTCTTGAAATTTATCATGGTAAATTAAAAGACCTAGCTCACAACGAAGGAGCCATTGCCATCCGAAAAGGTGGAGATGAATCCTTCATAATCCTTACAGGGCTTACAGAAGGAGAATTTGCAGCTGTTGCACAGCAAGGTAATATTAGATTAGGAGACTTAAATACCCTTAAACAAAACAATGTTATTTCTCCTTATGCTTATTATGAATTATCTCTTTCTGGAAGTGTATCACCAGAAGAATTCAGAAGTTTTCTTGAGCAAAAAACAAATGGTCTTCAAGAGCTTTTTAACAAAGTTTCACCGAAACAAAGTGGAAAGACTACAACCGCTCTCTCAGAATTACCTCCTCTCTCACTCGATGAAGTTGCTACTCTGGCCAGAAGAAATGGAATCTCACCAGAACAATTAGCCGCTATGGCAGAAAATGGGGCTGTTTCTAGAGTTAAACTCCATGATGTTATCGATCAAAGATTGGACGCCTTAAGACAAATGAAACCCCTCGTAACACAAGGGAAAGGAAATATTCCTTTAGCTAGATTAGGAGAAGTTTTAGGATGTTATAGATTTCCTTCAGCCTGGTATGAAGAGTTGGACCGACAAGGGATAGTTCCTAATGAAGCGTTAGAAAGATTAAAAACTAAATTCTTAGCTCCAACACCTGAAAAAGTAGCTCGTGTTCAAGAAAGAGTTTCAAGAATAAAAATAGCTGTTTCTAACGACCATCATGCAATGGTTACTAAAGCAACATCAGGAGCTCCTTATATTAATCCTTCTACAGAACCAATATCAAACCAATCTCAAATTGTTCGCCAACTTGCTGAAGAAGCGCTTCTTGTCGGAAAAAACGCACAGCTTGGAAATAGAGGTGAGTTTGGTCAACAAATGCGACAAGTTGTTACCTACGCTGAAGGAAATTTAGATGGAACATTAGCAGCTCTTAAAAAAAGCCACCCTGGAAAAGAAATCGTTCCTCATCCAGAAACAAGAACTATAGAAATAAGAGAGCGGGCTTGGAATTTTAGAATGCGAAATATTGGGAATCGAATGAGTAGAGGTGCCCAAACTGCAGGAGGAGTGGCCCTCGGCCTTGTAACTTATACAGCTTTATCTTCTTTAGTGAATGGAGAAATAGATGAGCTACCTTCTCTTATGACTGATTCTACTTTTGTCATTCCAATAACGACAACGCTTGCAACATCAATGGCCTTAGAAGGTCTTTTACCACGCTCTCAGTATGCACTTATGAAACAATCTATGGGAACTAGCTTTACCGCACAAAATGCTACAAAACTCATGCGCTTTAAAAATGCCATGCGCCATGGTTTTGTTTTGGCTGCTGGGATTGCTGTTGGAGAGGTGCTTCATGAAATGATGACGCTTACAAAAGGCGGAAAAAATCTTTTTCAAGTATGGATGAATGCACCAGCGGGTCCAGAAAAAGAAAAAGCTTTGGATGAATTAACACAAGAAATTGAAAGAAGAGACCTTTTACAAAAATTAGGCATCAGAACCGCTAAGGCTACAGGGCATGTTCTCCTTATCACTAAATTACTTAACTACGGTGCAAAAGCCCTTCGTGCTGCAAAGGGTGCTGCAGCAGTTGCCACAGCTGCTGGTGCTGGCGCTCCAGAACCCGTTTTTACAAAAGGAGGAGCTCTCTGCTCGGTAGCAGTCTATGTCGGGTTAGAATTTGTCCTCAATGAGCTTGAAGGAAAAGTTTTAAATGTTTTTAATCG
>CAYJUJ010000236.1:0-2748 GCA_964373325.1 uncultured bacterium | reverse complement strand
ATTTGCGTCGCACGCAAAAAATAGACATTTAAAAATACTGGATCCCGGATATTGCTCGCGCAATTCCGGGATGACAGAGTCTAATACTGTTCAACCATATCTCCACCGGTGGGGCCTGATATAGCACGTTTTTTCTCTGTAGTTTGAACACGACGAAATCTGTTTTTTTGTTCTGCCGCATGTCCACTATATCGAGCACTGCGATGCATTGTTGCAACGTGGGCACGATTTAGAATGCGCCCTAAACCAATGAGACTATTTCCAAATTGATCAATATATCCCTGAATGATGTTCTTCTGCTCTTGCGTGTGATACACCTCAATCTCTATACCTTGAGGGCAATAATAATCTAAAGGGGAAAGAGAGAAGTTACTGTCCAACAATCTAGCAAAATCAAAATGAAAAACATGCTGACTTCGCTTGTATATGTCAAACAGAGATTCCTTCCGCACAAGACTAAACCGCTTTAATTCATATAAATATTTTTCAACCCTTTCTTCAAATAAACCCTTCTCCTTTAATAAGGCACAAGCCGCAGAACAAACAACATTGTGAAGTAAAGACATGTGTTGAAACACAGCAATGGCCCTATACTTATATATTTCATTGGTTCCATATTGGGCTTCAATATATTTTTCGATAATACCGGGCTGTAAAGTAAAAGATCTTAATTCATCTTCATTCTTCCTAAAATTTTTCTCTTCATCAATAGTAAAGTTTTTATAAAATCCACAAAGAATTTCATCTTGCTTCACCAACTCATGAATTTTAAAGATAAAGTCTGATCTTGAAATTCCTCGTTGATTCAAAGCCTGCATCATTTCTAAAAAAATACCGTTATTGTTGAATATTTCCACAGTTAAACTCATTTCTCTACACTCTCTATAATCTTCATAAGACATGGTGCTACTAGAAACACAGATTTCTTCAATTTCAGCTGCAGGAAATATTTCTTTCCTAAAAGTATACTTTCCAAAATTCATGGGTTTAATCCTAAACCTTGTGTCATACTGATATTTTTCTCGTGAAGTCATACCACCTGCTTCTGTGCCTGCTAGGAGCATGAACTGATACGTCCGAACTAAAGCAAACCCTGCATCTAATACATCTTTGACGGATTTTAAGTAGGCTTTTTTAGAATCTCCAGGTAGACACAAAATAATTTCTGAAAAACTAACCGCACTATCTGTCTCTGCTGTCTTAGCCACTTCCAAAAGCTCTTCCATAGGAAGATTCGTTCTCTTGATGGTTTTCAGCACTTCAGGATCTGTGCTTTGAACTGCCCCTCCTGGATTCAAGGAGCCGTGAAGAATTTTAGAAATTTCCAATATACGTTCTTTATTATTTTTAGCAGTGGCAACGGTCACAAATTTGGGCCAACCTTTTTGTGCCTGCAAAGCTGCCAGATATTTAGCAGTTCTAACATCCTGTTCATTAATTCCAAAGTTGAGATCTGTAATAATAAAATCTGGAACTTTAACACGCTTTGTAATGTAATCAATTTCCCATTTTACCCGCTCATCACAAACACGCCGTATTTTATTAAAATATTTGGAACCCTCATGACAAAAAGTGCATGAATAAGGGCAACCCCTTGCCGTTTGAATCATAGGGATTAAATGTTTATCAAAAAACTTATCACTTAAGCCATTTTCAAACACAGAAGGTACTATGTTTAAATCAAGAATGCGCGGCAAAATGGGGCCTTTTACTAGTTCATCATCTATTGTTAAATAAGTGGTATTTGGAATTTTAATACGATCTTGCTTGATCTTGTTAACGTCAAAACCATTTTCTTTGAGAATGTGAAATAACTCAACAAAAGCAACTTCTCCTTCCCCCTCTACACAGAAATCAGCGGCATACCATTTTTTTAAAAAAGTTTTTTGTTCCCTCGGTTCATTGGGCCAGTTGGGGCCACCAAAAACCACAATGGTGTCAGAAGCAACTTCCTTTAAACGGCGAGCATATTCATGAGAAAGGTGATTATTCCAAGCAAATAAAGAAAAACAAGCAATCTTAGGAGTATTGTGAAGTAAGTACTGGCTCAAGTCCTCTGGGTATTTAAAGAGCTGAAAATCAATTTGATTTCCCAATTCCTTTTTAGCATAGGCCGCTACCATAGCCACACCCAAGGGAAAAACATTAGCAGCCACTAACTGACCGGTATGGGTAAGATCAGAAAAACTGATTTTTACTGCCATCTAAAAACCCCTTGTTTTAGAGAGTAAGTGTAAAAAACGCGATATGCAAGGCCAAATTTGTATTGAAAACATTGCGGAAGTCAAAAAAATATACTAGAAAATGAAGTGATGCTTAAAAAACAATCAAAAGAAACCGTTTTTCAAATGTTAGAAGCTTTGGAAGTTCCAAAAACTGGCCTTTTATTAGTTCACAGTGCTTTTAAAGGTTTTTCTAGAGAGGGGTATGATGCAGATGAAATGTTGATTGCTTTAGTTGAATATATGAATGACGGAAGTTTATTTTTACCAGCTATGTCATGGCGCTTTGTGAAAAAAGAAAACCCTTTTTTTGATGAGTTGAAAACACCAACAAATACAGGGATATTATGTCAGAAGTTTTTAGAGCGTTATGCAAAACGTAGAAGCTTACACCCAACCCATTCTATTTCTGGCGTGGGAAAAGAGGTAAATGAAATTTTAGGTACACATCATGAGTGTACTACTCCTTGTGGTGAAAAAAGTCCATTTTCAAAATTAGCCAAACTAGATGGCAGAATTATTATGA
>CAYJUJ010000235.1:549-2748 GCA_964373325.1 uncultured bacterium | reverse complement strand
GCCTGCGCTTTATTTCTTGCAAAAAATCTTCCTATAGATGTGAGAGGAAACTTTTGGAACACAGCTATTATAAAGTACCATCCCTTAGCCCTTACCACTTAAGCCTTAACCCTATTTTTGCTCATTGAAACCCTTATAATAAGAATTTTTCTTTCGAACTTTTCGTCGAGAACTATGGTTTTTGCAACTTCAACGGAAAATGAGGGCTGTAGTTCTCGTTTAAGCTTTTCTATGTCAAAGTCTTTGCCTTCATATAAATAAAAGCACCCCCTTTCACTAAGATAAGGCTGCAACGCTTTTAACATTTCGGTGGTTGGTTTAATGGCTCTAAAAAATACCGCATCTACGCGTTTATCTTGGAAAACAGAGTGGAGTATCTCTTGGTTATCCACACCTATCCACATGTGGATAACCTTGGTTTTCTTAAGCCCAAGCGTTCTTACAAGCTGTTTCAAGAAAAATACCTTCTTTTCTTTACTTTCAAAAAGAAACATCTCTAAAGCAGGAGAAACAATTTTAAGAGGAACTCCAGGAAAGCCGGCGCCACTACCAATATCAGCGACTATTTTTGCCCCTTTAAGAAGAGATACCCCCACTAAGGAATCTGCAAAGTGTTTTACTATAATCTCTTTTTCAGCATGAATAGAAGATAAGTTCATTGTCTTCGACCACTTTTGATATAAGTGTAGATATTGATAAAACTGTTTGGTTTGGTTTTCAGTTAAGGAAATATCAAGCGATGAGCCAGCCTTTTGAAGTTTTTCTTCAAAGCTTGAAAAATCAGTCTTCATGTTTTTCGATATGATTTTGCCTTTTTAAATAAATAAGTAAATTAACAATGGCGGCGGGGGTTACACCAGAAATGCGACTTGCTTGTCCAAGAGAGGCGGGCTTTACTTTCTCTAGTTTTTCAATAACTTCTCGTGAAAAGCCTGGAAGTCCTTTATATTTAAAGTCGCCCGGGATCCTGTATTCCTCCATTTTTTTGTATTGTTTAATAAGTTGCTCTTGTTTTTTAATATATCCATCAAACTTTGTTTCAATTTCAACTTCCTTGCCCACCACATCATCCATATTTAAATTAAAGTGAACAAGATCTTTATAGCCCACTTCAGGGCGTCGCAATAATTCCTCCAAGTTTATGGATTTTTTAGGAATGGGTGTGCCTATTTTCTCAAAAATATGTTCTTGGGGGCGGGATGGAGAAATAAAAACTCTTTTTATTTCCTTTTTAAACTCTTCTAAGGTGTTTTTTCTTTCAAGAAATTTTTTCCATCTTTCATCTGATACAAGGCCAATATTGCGCGCGAGCTCTGTAAGTCGTAAATCCGCATTCCCTTCTCTTAAAACAAGTCTATACTCAGCTCTTGAGGTTAACATGCGATAAGGATCATCCACCCCTTTCGTAATAAGATCATCGATCATAACACCAATGTAGGCCTGAGAACGATCTAAAATAAGCGGCTTCTTGTTTCTACAAAGAAGTGCTGCATTAATTCCAGCCATGAGCCCCTGGGCAGCAGCTTCCTCATAACCACTTGTTCCATTCACCTGACCTGCCATAAACAATCCCCGGATAGTCTTGGTTTCTAAAGAAGCTTTTAGTTGGGTTGGAAAAATAAAATCGTATTCAACTGCATATCCAGCTCTTGTGAGTTCCACATTTTCAAGACCAGGAATGGTTCTTAAAAACTGAATTTGAATATCCACTGGAAGACTTGTAGAAGCCCCATTAATGTAGATTTCTCTTGTTTGAAGGCCCATGGGTTCCAAAAAAATCTGGTGCCTTATTTTATCTGCAAACCGAACGACTTTATCTTCAATAGAAGGACAATAGCGGGGTCCAACTGATTTTATAATCCCCTGATAAAGAGGGGACTTGTCTAGATTTTTCTTAATAATTTCATGTGTTTGGGTGTTTGTATAGGTAATGTAACAAGGCACTTGTTCGTGTGGAATCTTTGTCGTTAGAAACGAAAATGGAATTGGAATTTCGTCACCATTTTGAACAGTACATTTTGAAAAATCAATTGTTTTGCCATCGAGTCTCGCAGGAGTTCCCGTTTTAAATCGCCCCAACTGAAGGCCTAGGTCTTGCAAACTTTTTGAAACCCCATAACTTGTACCCTCTCCAGCTCGCCCTCCACGGCCTTGCTTAAATCCAACATGGAGAAGTGAATTCATAAAGGTTCCTGTTGT
>CAYJUJ010000235.1:0-539 GCA_964373325.1 uncultured bacterium | reverse complement strand
TGTTGTTATGACGGTGGCCTTCGCTAAAAACTCTTCCCCAATATTTGTTGTAACGCCTAAAATTTTATTATCTTTCACTATAAAACTTTCTACTGTTTGTTGTTTTAAATAAAGATTTTCTTGGTTTTCTAAAACGAATTTCATTCTTTGTGCATAAAGATATTTGTCTGATTGGCAACGAGAAGATTGAACAGCAGCGCCCTTTCGAGTATTTAACTGGCGAAACTGAATGCCTGTTGCATCAGCATTTAAAGCCATTTCTCCACCAAGCGCATCTATTTCTTTTACAAGATGCCCCTTGCCCAACCCTCCAATTGCGGGGTTACAGCTCATAGAGCCAATGTTTTCAAGGCTCATACTTAAAAGAAGCGTGCGACACCCCATTCTGGAAGAAGCCAGTGCAGCTTCGCAGCCCGCATGCCCCGCTCCAACTACGATGACATCAAATTGATGGGTTCTTAGCATAATATTCAATGAAGTTACGATGAGCACATAATCAAGCAATCAAACTATTATAAGGGGAGTAAATTTACAACCTC
>CAYJUJ010000234.1:804-2782 GCA_964373325.1 uncultured bacterium | reverse complement strand
GGCGAGGACAGCTGGTATGGGCACCCATAAGGCGGCAGGACCCCGAAACAAGCTATTTTGAAATGAACTTTTGGAACACCACCTTTAAAAAACCTTGCCAAATGTTTTTTTCGTCTTAAGATGATTCTTCAAGATGTTAAGGTATGTTGTTGTAGAAGGTGTTATCGGGGTTGGAAAAACAACCCTCGCCAACTATCTCTCTCGCGATTACAATGCTCGTGCCTATTATGAAATTGTTGAAGATAATCCATTTCTAAGCGATTTTTATAAAAATAAAGACAAATATGCTTTTGACACAGAGATTTACTTTCTTCTCTCGCGCTTTCGCCAACAACGTGAGCTAGAAATTGATTATAAAGAAAGCAAACAGATGATAGTCAGTGATTATCTCTTTGATAAAAACAAAATTTTTGCTCAAATTACGCTCAATTCAGAAGATTTTAGAACTTTTTCTCTTGTTTTTTATGGCATTCACGGGAAAATTGTAACACCCGATTTGGTTGTTTATCTTCGTGCGGATGTTTCAACCCTTATGAACCGAATTCACTATCGTGATAGAACCTTTGAGCGAAACATGGATGAAAAATACATTGCAACGCTTGCCAACCAATACGATGCATTTTTTGAAACATATAAAGCAAGTGATCTTCTCGTGATTGATACTTCAAAAAAAGATTTTGTATCCAATCCAAAGGATTATGAGGAAATTAAGAAAATACTGGAGCAAAAACTATGAATAAAATGCTCTCTATTGCTGGCAATATTGGTATTGGTAAATCAACACTGACAACACTTCTTTCCGAAAAATTTGGCTGGAAACCCTATTACGAGGTTGTTGAAACTAACCCCTACCTCTCTAACTTCTACACTGATATGAAAAGATGGGCATTTCATCTCCAAGTTTTTTTCCTCTCAAAACGTTTTAAACATCATCAAGAAATGCTTAAAGAAGAAGGCACTGTCATTCAAGATCGAAGTATTTATGAAGACGTTGAAATTTTTGCGAAAAATCTCTACATTCAAGGTAAATTTGAGGAAAGGGATTATCAAAATTATCGAGAGCTTTTTTCAACAATGACTGATTTTTTAAAACCACCAGATCTTATGGTTTTTTTACGCGCTCCGATTCCTGTCATTCAAAAAAGAATTGAAACACGAGGACGAAGTTTTGAACTTAGCATTCCAGGAGCTTATCTTGAACAATTAAATACTCATTACGACAATTGGGCTGAACACTATAATAAAGGCCCACTTCTTGTGATTAATACGGAAAACTTAGATATCGTAAACAGCCACGAAGATTTTGAATATGTGGCTAACCTCATCTTGCAACATTTGACTAAATAATCACTCCTGTGTATCCCCTTTGTCTGCGGTTAAAAACAAAGGAGGTCCTATGAAAAAATTTTGTTTTTCTTTTTTAGTCCTTTTGTACTCTCCATTTATATTCGCTAAGAATGTTATTCTTTTTGTAGGAGATGGCATGGGGCCCACCTACATCACAGCCACAAGGCTTTACCTTAAAAAAGAAAACAAAAAACTCTTTATGGATTCCCTCCCAACCACAGCTATTGTTAAAACAGAATCCCTTGATTCTGTTGTAACGGATTCTGCTGCGGCAGCAACCGCCTTTGGATGTGGCGTTAAAGCAAGAAATGGGGTTCTCTGTGAAGATGACGGAAAACCCCTACCCTCTATTGCAAAACTAGCTAAACAAAAAGGAATGTCTGTTGGAATACTCACAACAACAAGGATTACTCACGCAACCCCTGCTGCCTTTTATGCAACTGTCAATGCAAGAGATGCTGAGGCACAAATTTCTGAACAACTCCTTGATTCCGATTTCGATGTATTTTTAGGTGGAGGTTTGAAATATTTTGGCCCAGAAAAAATAAAAAAGCTAGAGGCACAAGGTTACACTGTTGTTAAAACAAAAGCTGACTTTGATAATCTCGATCCCCTTAAAACAAATAAATTA
>CAYJUJ010000234.1:0-794 GCA_964373325.1 uncultured bacterium | reverse complement strand
CATTTTTAATAACTCTCACCATAATTACGAATTAGATCGAGTTAAAAATAAAATTGAACAACCAAGTCTCACGGAACTAACGCTTAAAGCCATTCAAATACTTAAAAAAAATCCAAAGGGTTTTTTCTTAATGGTCGAGGGTGGAAGAATTGACCATGCCGGCCATGAAAATGACGCCCTTCGAGCCATGACTGATACCATTGCTATGGATCATGCTATAGAAGCTACTGTTCAAAAGCTTAACCCCAAAGATACACTTCTTCTTGTAACGGCTGATCATGAAACAGGTGGGCTTTCTATTAACGGATATCCTGATTTGGATGTAGACCTTTTTGAACGTGTGCGGGAAATGGGAGAGGTTTTTGCCTATCCTATTCTTACATGGTCCACAGGCCCTGGCTTTCAAGCAAAGCCTAATGAGCAAGGCTTTTTTCTAGACAAGCAACCTGCTCAATTTAAATTAGACTATGCTGCCCATACAGGGGTTGATGTGTATCTTTATGGATGGGGTTATTCTTCTCTCCGTGTCCGCGGCACTATAGATAACACCGATATTTTTAAGTTGATGAAACAAGCCCTTTAGCCTCTGTCATCCCCGCGTCTCTCTGTCATCCTGAAACGCGGGCCCTTCGTGAGTCACTCTGGGTAAACTCCGCGAAGGATCCATCTTCTTCTGTCATTCCAGACTTGATCTGGAATCCAGTATTGCCATATCTTAAAATATAGACTATAATTATAGTCATGAAAGTAGATATCTCATATACGGATATAGAAAACTTCAAATTTGAGCCCTT
>CAYJUJ010000233.1:1496-2801 GCA_964373325.1 uncultured bacterium | reverse complement strand
CTATGGGGATTCTTCGGTTTCACCTCAGAATGACAACAACAAAAATCTTGGCACGGCTTTTGCTAAGCTTTGTGCTTATGATGAAGGCTGTTTTTATCCTCTTATTTTTAAGCTTCTTTTTTCTTGGGATTGGCATTGCATCCATTATTAAAAATAAAATCTCTCTCTTTCAAACAAAACAATTAAGAAAACAATTTCCCATTTTTTTAGAACACCTTCGTCAAAGCATTTCGGTAGGTCACTCTCTGATGCAATCTTTTGAAGTCATTATTCCTCATTTAATGAATCCCCTCGGTCACAGGTTAATTCCTATGCTGGAGGCTCTTCATAAGGGAATTTCTTTAGAAAAGGCACTCCTCACCACCTCACTTCACAAAAACATAACTGAATTCCATTCCTTTGCCCTAACACTTCCTATTTTTTACAAAAATGGAACAAACCTATCTGGATTTCTAAGGCTTCTGGAACAAAACCTTAAATATAAGCTTCAGATTGAGGAAAGGGTTAAGGCGCAAACCGTTCAGATTTATTGGCAGGCATACATTGCCTCTATTCTTCCCTGGCTAACGCTTCTTGCCTTTTATCTCATTCTTCCAGATATTATTGTAAACTCTCTCCATGATTCCTTAACACAAAAACTTTTTGCCTTTGCTCTTTTTCTTAATTTTTGCGGTTTCTTAAGCCTTCGAAAAATAGCCCGGGGAGTTCTCACATGATAAAAATACATGAGTCCATCATCGAAAAAAATTTTCCCTGGTTCTGCTACACCTTGGCTCTTCTTATTGAAAGTGGTCAATCATGGTCTTCTGCTATTTTTCACCTCCTTCCAACACTTCCTACTTCTCTCCAGAAAGAATTACATAAGATGATGAATGATCTTTTAAATAGTAAAAATAGAAATAAAACTTTGGAAAACTATAAAAACCAACAAACCTCTCAAACTTTTAAGAGGTTTATATTTATTCTCACACAAACAATAGAAAAGGGAACAAGCATGGCCGCTCCTCTTAAAAACCTAAGCTCTGATCTTTACTTCGAAAAAGAAACAAAAATTGAAAAGAAAAAACACCTTTTAGGAACAAAAATGCTCTTACCTCTTTTTCTTTTTATCTTCCCTGCAGTTTTGATCATTATGATGACCCCTCTTCTCATTTATCTTAAAAAAACAGGATTCTTTTAGATGAAAAAGAAAATATCATATAAATATTACTGGATTCCAGCCTTCGCTGGAATGACATTTCTCTAATTCTTGTTTGCTAACCCACTTGCAAACGGCAAAAGTCTATACTCTCAAGGTCGTTTGGA
>CAYJUJ010000233.1:0-1486 GCA_964373325.1 uncultured bacterium | reverse complement strand
TTATAATTTCTTATACTATTCTCTAGAAAATCCGTTCACAAAAGAGGGAATAGAAGCCTCAAACTTAGCTAAAAAGATTTTTCGATCTAAAATGGCTCAAACAGGAAAAGGGCTTTTTTTAGAAGCTTATGCTTTAGAAGAACATAACCCAAGATTAGCACGCGAAAAATACAACCAAATTTTAGATATCCTTGAAGAGAGTGAAGTCTATTATCAAAAGTCACTCAAGCGGATTAGAGCTCTTCCTGAATAATAGTATTTTGATTATTCTTAACATGAACGGTCATTTTTTTATCTTTTCCTATTTCTGGATTTGAAAGATAAACTTCATAAGTACCCTCTTTTAATTTCAATCGGTAGAATGGGGTCATGTACTTTGCATTTTCAATAAAAACGTAACTCCAGGGATGCGTTCTCATGCTCAAAAATCCAAACTTTTCACTAGGCAAAAAGTACCAATACAACCCTCCTAAAAGAAGAAGTGTCATTCCTGCGAAGGCAGGAATCTTTAAGTATCTGAAAATACTAGATCCCTGCCTCCGCAGGGATGACATTAAAAAAAAGTGCCTGGCTATGTCGAAGACTGCCAGGCACTTTTTGTCCCTGACTGTCTCTATAACACGAGTTTCTTCACGGCTTTCCATTATCTCTTGAACAAAATTATCGATACTTATTAGAGAAAACCGTTGTTCAACCTCTTTTCGCCATTCATCAGCGCTTGCATATCTTTTTTGAGGATTTGGCTGTAATGCTTTAAGAAGCATTTTTTTAATTTCTTTATCTTCAAAAGAAATCTTTGACTGTTTAAACTTTTCACCAAAAAGGAGCTCATAAAAAACTTGGCCCACGGAAAATAAATCAGATGAAAAAGTGGGTACCTCACCTTTAACAACTTCGGGGGCTAAATAAGAAGCTTTGCCAAACCCGGCAATACCAAAATCAGCTATTTTAACAATTCCCTCTTTGGAAACAAGAATGTTTGATAGGGAAAGATCTCGATGAATCACACCTTTTTTATGCGCATAACTAACCCCTTTTAAAACCTCGTAAAGAATGAAAAGAGCTGACCCCAAAGAAAATCTCTTCTTCCTAAAAAGAAGCTCTTCTAAATCCCAGCCATCAACTTCCTCCATAGCTAGAAAAAACCCATCTTCTACTTCTCCTAATTCATACACATGAATAATATTAGGATGCTGAAGCTGGCTTAAAATTTTAGCCTCTTGTATCAGGTGCTCTGACCCACTCGTCTTTCCCGATGAGATTTTCTTAATAACAACATTCTTTGAAAAACCCTGTGGTCCTAGAAACTGGGCTTGATAAACCTCTCCCATTCCACCCTGTGCAATTTTTTTAATAATTTGATATTTTCCTATTTTCTCTTCCACCATCCTGCTCTTCTTAGAAAATCCCCCCTCTCCCGTCAAGAGGCCAGGCCTCCTCCTTTGATTGCCATTTAAGCTATTCAGTGTTAGAAAAAGCATCATGA
>CAYJUJ010000232.1:1173-2815 GCA_964373325.1 uncultured bacterium | reverse complement strand
AGAAATCATTACCAAAGTTAATAGTGTAAAGCTAATTTGAAAACACTACACTAGTGCTGTCATAGCACCAATGGCCTGTCTAGAATCTCTTTCTTCCATATAAAATTATTTTTTATTATCTGATGCTGCTTGAATGAATGCCAAAAATATGGGGTGTGGAGAAAGCGGCCTGGATTTATATTCCGGGTGGCCTTGAGTTCCAAGGTAAAAAGGGTGAGACTCTTTGGGCAGTTCAATTATTTCCACCAAATTTTCTTCCACTGAGCGGGCAGAAATTACTAAACCCTTATCTTCAAAATCTTTGGCAAATTTATTATTAAATTCATATCTGTGTCGGTGACGTTCTTGAGTTAAACCTTGCTCATTTTTTAACCCCCCATATTTTTCATAAATATCATATGCCCTTGTACCTTTTTTAACTAATGCATCCCATGTCCCAAGTCTCATGGTTCCCCCATACGCTCTTTTTTCCATGAACTCTTTTTGTTTTGGCATTAAATCAATCACCGGATAAGTAGTTTTGGGATTATCTTCTGTAGTATGAGCATCTTTCCAGCCCAATATATCCCTGGCAAAGGCTACCACTGCCAGCTGCATGCCATAACACAAACCTAAGTATGGAATTTTATTAGTCCTGGCATATGAAGCAGCAGCAATCATCCCCTCACTCCCTCTTTCCCCCCAGCCAATTGGCACAATTACCCCATGTGGCTTACCAATAATTTCCACTCCTTCTTTCTCGACTTTCTCTGCGTCTATCCACCTGGTTTTAATCCCCACCCCAATTTGAAAACCGGCATGGTCAATGGCATCAAATAAAGCCGCGTAAGAATCTTTCAGCTGATAATCTCCTGTGCCAAAATACTTGCCGATGATGGCAATTTCAACTTGTTTTTCTTTTTTGCTCTTAATTTTTTCAACTAAACTTTCCCAATCTTTTAAGTCAGGCTTTCTCACTTTTAATTCTAATTTTTGTAAGATTTTTTCATCCAAGCCTTGTTTGTTTAACACCAAAGGAATTTCATAAACAGAAGGTAGATCCGGATTGGAGATAATGTCTTCTGACCTCATATTACAAAACAGAGCAAATCTTTCTCTTCTTCTTTGATCTAAATATTTCTCTGAACGGGTAATCACAAAATCCGGCTGAATTCCCAAAGAGTTTAAAGTCCGGACAGATAGTTGAGTTGGTTTGGTTTTTGGTTCCCCTAAGTGAGCAGGTGTGGGCACATAAGAAACATGAATGTGCAAAACATCACCGGGATTTTTTAAAGTCATGATTCTGGAGGCTTCATAGTAAAAAACATTTTGATACTCACCTGCTGTACCTCCAAGTTCAATAATGACAATATCTGCTTTTTTTACTCTACCCACATTATTAATTCTGTCAGTAATTTCATTGGTTAAATGCGGAATTGCTTCCACATCTTCACCGTTATATTCAAACCTTCTTTCCCGATCAATGACTGATTGATAAATCTTACCCATGGTGACAAAGTTATCGCGACCCATATCCTCATCTAAAAACTTTTCATAAGTGCCAATATCCATGTCAGCCTCTGTGCCGTCTTCACAAAGAAAGGGATCACCATGTTCTATTGGGTTTATAGTTCCTGCATCTAAATTTAAATAGTTTTCAAAT
>CAYJUJ010000232.1:0-1163 GCA_964373325.1 uncultured bacterium | reverse complement strand
TTATATTACCAAAAACAGGCACCTAATTGCAAGTATCATTTTAAAGTTACAGGTTTTAGGGTATTGTACTGAACCGGTTTCACTACTCCAACCAATTACAAATGAAACATTTGGATTCTTTTGAAGGTTTTTATACTTTCTACTAGTATTAGAGGTACCGAATACTAATTCTAAAGATTCATTATTCCCAAATCCAACTACTGCACTTTCTGGAGTATCTTCATCTGAGTGAATTGTCGATACAACTGCTACTTTGTTGTTATTTAAAAACTCAAATATTTTCTTTTTTATAAGATCTTCACTCATTATGAGTGTTTACGGGTAGTATAAAAAGCCATAAAAATCACAAAGGCAACAAGAAAAATTTCACCAAAAATAGCAACAAGAATAGGATTTACGTCCATTTTTTCTTTAACCTCCATCCCACGGCTATAAGTAAAGTAGTGGCGACTATATTTAATAATACCACACTCACCTTATATACATCTAGGGGAAGAAATAATGAAGCCCAAGCTACCCCAAAGGTAACTTGTGAAAAAGCTATAAGAACTTGAATCCAGTATTCTTTTATTTCCTTACGCGACTTATTTCTCATTTTGTGTGGTTGAACGATTGTTGCCCTTTTGCTTCTCCATTGTTACCTGTCTTTGGTTTGGTCCAGGAAGCGAATTTACACACTGGCCAGTTTTTGCAGCCATAAAAAGTCTTACCCCGTCTGGTGTGTCTTAGAATAATTTCTCCTCCATCTTGAGGACATTTAGCATTAACTTTTTCTTCCATGCTTTCTGTATGTTTACAATCAGGAAAGCCTGAACAGGCCAAAAATTTTCCAAACTTGCCTATCCTGATTATCAAATCTTTACCACATCCCGGACACTTTTTGCCTGCCAGAGTAGTTTCCATTTTAACCTTTTCAGCCATTTTCTCCGTTTCCAGAAGTTTTTTCTCAAAAGGCTCATAAAACTGTTTGAGGGTTGGTTTCCACTCCCTTTCACCTCTTGAGATCTGATCCAGCTCATCCTCCATTTGGGCTGTAAAAGAATAATCAATAATATCGCCAAAATACTCCACCAAAAAATCACAAACCGCAATCCCAAGTTGGGTTGGAATAAATTTCCGCTCTATTTTTTCCACATAAAACCTGTCCTGTATGGTTGATAAAA
>CAYJUJ010000231.1:0-2818 GCA_964373325.1 uncultured bacterium | reverse complement strand
TTCAATATCTCCTGTAAAAAGAAATTGGTAATTATCATGAGTTAAAGAAAAAACAAGAGAACAATTATTTTTTTTCTTTTCATGACAAAAAGACCGTGGCCAGTAAAACTCTACTTGAACCCCTTCTATAGAAAAAGATTTTGAATATTTTTCCTTTATTTTTATTGGAATGTTTTTGGTGCGGGCTTTTTTTAAAAGTATTGAATAAAGAGGTTCTTCACTCAAAGTGCCAATCCACATTTCTTTAATATCAAAGTCATCTATAAGAGATAAAAATCCCCCAAAATGATCCAGGTCTGGATGAGTCACAACTAAATAATCAATTTTTTTAATTTTCTTCCACCAAAGATAGGGTTTTATAACTCTTTCCCCCATATCATAGCGAGGAAGACGAGTTCCTCCATCAATAAGCATGGTTTTCCCATGAGGAAATTGAACAAAAATACAATCCCCATGGCCCACATCTAAAAATGTCACAACCGTGTTTTTGTTAATCTTATAATAAAAACTCCACAAAAATGAATTGATACCAAAAAATAGAATTAAAAAAGAAAGGGTTAGGAATATTTTTTGAACTTCTTTTTTCCTCAAAAAATAAAATATAAAGTAAAGGAAGAGAGAAAATGCAACTACTTCATAAAAATGGCACACAAGGCCTCTAAGGGGTAAAGAAGGAATTTTTTCTACAACAAAATCAAATTTAAGAAAAAAGAAATCAAGACAAGTGAGAACAACACCAGCTAGAAAATTTATTTTTATTAAAAGTAAAAAAAGGGCAACAAAGAAAAGGGGCATTACAAGATAAGAAAAAAGAGGAATACAAATCAAATTGAGAAAAAAGCCAGTCAAAGAAATTTGATGAAAAAGAAAAAGCACCAGCGGTGCAGTACCAAGATAAACACAAAAACAAGTGATGACTAAGGCCTTTAAAAAAGAGCACCCTTGTGACAAGGGCAAAGAAAAGCCTAAGGATATGAGCGCCACGCAAGAAAGAAGAAATGAAACATCAAAAAGTAAAGAGGGATCTATAAAAAGAAGTATGGTGCCTGCCAATGAAAGAATTGAGAAATAAGAAGATTTTCGCTCAAGAAAAATATTTGCACATAGGAGAGAAAACATCAAAAAAGCTCGATTAAGACAGACATTCGGATAACAGAGAAATACATAAAACAGTGTTAACGTAAGGCTTGAGAGAAGACATATTTTTTGTTTATGCAGCGAAAAAAATTTAAGGAAAAGAGTATAAAAAATATAAAAAATAATGCCCAAATGAAGCCCCGAGATAACAAAAAGGTGGGAAAGTCCTAAGTTTGTAATCTTCTCAAAGGAAGAATCTCGAAAGCTAGCTCCAAAACCCAAAATAGCAAAATAGTGAAAGGATGAATAAACCTTTAGTTTTTGTAGCAAAGACATTCTTAATTCCTGAAAAAAACTATGCTGGTGGTAAACTTGGTTGAGAGAAAGAGTTTTAATTTTCCAAAATATTTTCTTTCGTAAATAGTATTTTTCACCAAAGAAAGAACCAGGGTTTGTTAAAGCGTGAAATCTTTCTACTCTAAAAAGCCCAGAAACTTGATCACCTTCATGAAACTTATCCCCTCCCCCTTTCCAAAAAGCCCTTTCAAAAACTTTTTGATTGCTACGTCTACGGATAAGAACGACCATTCTATCTTGAGACACTGTCTCAATTTGAAACACAAGTTGAGATTGAAATACTTCTTCATAAGAAATGGGTTTTATCCTTGAATCAACGATAAGTGCTCGTAATATTGAGAGAAAGAGGAGAAAATAGAGAACAAAGTACTTCTTCATGGCGTAAGATAAAGCAATCCTTGTGCCATACTCTTGTCATTCAGAGGAGCATTGCAAATGCGACGAAGAATCGATATGAGTTATTCATGCCAAAATCTCGTTTAACGCAAAACAATATTGATGAACTAAGAAAAATAGTCGGCTTAGAAAATGTGCTTACTGATTCTAAGGCTTGTATCAGTCATAGCCTCGGGAAAAGTTTTATCGATTTAATGAAGTTGCGATCAGAAACACTTTCAGAAGTTACAGATGCCGTTATTTTTCCATCGACTGAATCTGAAATGATCGCTCTTCTTCAATATTGTTCAAAAAATAAAACCAGTATTGTGCCCTTTGGAGGGGGATCCAGTGTTTTAGGGGGCATTTCTCCAGAAAAAACACAAAATCAAGCGGCAACAATCACAATAAATCTTCAAAAAATGAATAAAATTTTGGAAATAGATTCCTATTCTCACACCATGACTGCTCAAAGCGGCATTTTAGGGCCTGATCTTGAAAAGGGGCTTGGCGAAAAAGGATTTACACTTGGGCACTTTCCTCAATCCTTTGAATACTCAACCTTAGGAGGGTGGATTGCAACAGCTGGTGCAGGTCATAGTTCTAATCTCTATGGACGTATTGAAAATATGGTTATTGCTTTGAAAGTAATAACTCCAGCTGGAGTTATTGAAACAAAAAAATTTCCTGCTTCAAGCACTGGCCCTGACATCAAACATCTTTTTATAGGAAGTGAAGGATGTTTTGGAATTATCATTGAAGCTACTTTAAAAACCCACCCTCTTCCCGAAAAGAAAACATTTAAAACCTTTCTCATTAAAAACCTTAAAGAAGGAAAGGATGGAATAGAAATTTTAAGAGAGTTAAAAACGGGGCAAATAACACCTTCTATTGTGCGCCTTTCTGATCCAGCTGAAACAAGGTACATTTTGGATATGGTGGGGCTTTCACTCTTTAAAAAGAAAATGCTTTCGTTTCTCCTCAAAGTAAAAAATTGGAGATCCTTCGC
>CAYJUJ010000230.1:0-2819 GCA_964373325.1 uncultured bacterium | reverse complement strand
ATGGTCAACATCGATCATAAGAAGGGAGAGGTTTCTATGATAGCGCTTGGCACGGTGCAATTCTGTTTCAAATTGATTTTGAAAAAGGCGATGATTGCCAATTCCTGTTAGTTCGTCTGTAATAGCAAGCCAATTCAATTTATGATTTAAGCGCTCTAAATCCTTTGTTCTTTCATGAATTTTTCCCTCAAGAGACGTATTAATTTTTTTAAGTTCTTTTTCTTTTTGCTTCAATTTTTCATTATTTTTTTCAAGATTTCGAGATAATAAAATGTTTTCATTTTTAAGCTCAAATCTTTCAATAGCCTGCTTTACAACGAATTTTAATTCTTCATTATTCCAGGGTTTTGTGAGGTAGCGGTAAATATGGGCTTCGTTAATAGCTTCGACAAGATCTTCAATATCAGTATAACCTGTTAATATAATTCGAACAATGTGAGGGTAGAGTTTATAAACTTTTTTAAGAAGTTCCACTCCTGACATTTCAGGCATTCTTTGATCTGTGATGATAATAGAAATATCATTATTGTTTTTAAGGATAGAAAGTGCTTCTTCACCCCTTCCCGCCGTAAGTATTTCTCCTAGTTGCCTGAGTGTTCGCTCAAGTGCAGCAAGGTTTTCTTTTTCATCGTCAACGATGAGTATGTGATGTTTGTAAGACATTGCCCTCTCCCAAAGGTTAAAAGGCAGCGAAAAATCTGGCAGGAAGGCCGCACCGCCATAAAATCCCGCTGCCCTTAATATGGGATTTCTCCCACACTTCTCTAAATTTGCAACTGATATGCCACAACCACTTTTCATGTAACAGTCTAGAATAACTAGCTAATTTTCCTTTTTTAGAGGGTAGTGAATGCTTATAGCTTTCTTTTTTTTAAAAATCAAGAGAGGAGAGGGTCACCAAAGGTTTATAAAACTAAGTTATTTCAAGTAGTTAAAAATCGTCTAGAAATTAGACACATGATTTGTAAACTATATTTACGGGTACATAAGAACTGGATCCCGCATCAAGTGCGGGATGACGGCTAGTGGCCGTCACTTTTGGAACACTTCCTTTATTTATAACAATCCACAAGGGGTATGAAACTACCTGTGGACCATAAGACTAAGCCTTTCACGTTTTTATTGGCGACGGCAAAATAGGTTGGATGCCAAAGATGCACATAGGGAAGCTCTTCTGCAATGATTTTCTGAAGACGGGAATAAGCAGGTTTTCTCTTTTCTGGTTCTACCGTTTTTCTCCCCTTTTCTAAAAGTTGATCTACAAATGAGTTCTTATAAAAGCCTCTATTATCTCCATTTGGAGGTGTCATTGCTGAATGAAAACTATTATAGAATACATCAGGCTCTGTAATACCTACCCGCTGCAAAGAAAACATCTGAAAATTTCCCTTTTTGATATCTTCATAAAAGGTTCCAAATTCAAAAGTCAAAACTTCAACATTGATGTCCACTTTTCTCAGCTGATTTGCGATCATTTTGGTAATTCTTACGGCTTCTGGGTTGGTCGAAGTTTTAAACTCCAACTTAAAACGCTCATTTTTTTGAGACTGTTTTGGATAGCCAGCTTTGTCTAAAAGCTCTTGTGCCTTTTTCAAATCAAAAGGATATTTAGGAACATCTTTTTCAAAATAGGGACTTTCCGGAGAAAGAAGGCTTACCGCTTCTATTGCCAAGCCATCTAAGCCATACTGAATAATTTCTTTAATATTAATGGCATGGGCAATGGCTTGCCTTACTTTTAAATTTTTAAGGATAGGGTCTTTAAGATTGAACCCTAAATACTTGTAAGAAAGACTTGGCACTTGAAGAATCATAAAATCTGATAGTTTTTGGAACTGAGAGAGGCTTGTTGAGGGAAGGGCATTTTGAACAAGATCAACCTCTTTTTTCCGAAGAAGGGCTACTCTTGTTGTGTCTTCCAAAACTGTTTTAATAATAAGCTTGTCTAATTTTGGCGTTTTCCAAAAATGGTTTTCGACAGTGCGAAGTTCTATTTTGTTTATGTCTTGTTTAATAAAACGATAAGGTCCACTTCCTATGGGGTGATTGTTGAGAGCTTGAGTTTTTAAATCATCGTAATGTCTTGGAATAATGCGAGCGACCGTCAAATCCGTAAGAAAAACGGCGCTGGGTTCATCAAGCGTTAATTGAATGGTTTGGGGCCCAAGAATTTCAATTTTTTTTATCTTTTGAAAAGCAGCCTTAAAAGGGGATTTTGTTTCTTCACTTAATATAGATTCAAAAGTATATCGCACGTCTTCAACCGTGAGGGGTTTGCCATCGTGAAAAGTAATATTGTTTCTTAAGTGAAAAACATAAGTTTTATCATTAGGCATTTCCCAGCGCTCACATGCATCAGGAACTATGTTTGATTTCTGATCAAGCTTAACAAGGCCATTATAGATAAGTTCTACAACTCGTTGAGAATAGGCATCTGTTGCAAATCGCGGATCCAAGTTTTTAACTTGGGATTCAATAGCAATGACAAGAGCATCTTTAGATGTTGATTGAGTACATGCTTGAAACAACAAAAGAATCGGGCATAATGAAATCAGTAGTTTTTTGAACATGTTTAACCGAAATGTAACTTATTTTAGAAGAAGGCGCAATATGAGTCTGTTATTGAGAATAAAGTGCTGGATTCCTGCCTTCGCAGGAATGACAATTTTTTTTAGCTTACAAGCCTTTGCTAAGCCCAATTGGCAAGGAGATTTGAAAAACCTACTCGAATCAAAAACTCTCAAAAATACTTCTGCTTCAATTTATGCTACTTCTCTTTCTTCGGGGGAAAAAGTTTTTGGCCATAATGAAAACAAAAA
>CAYJUJ010000229.1:0-2825 GCA_964373325.1 uncultured bacterium | reverse complement strand
TGGCTCCAAATAAACCATAACAGCATATTTTTTCTTTAAATCTTCAATAAGTGTGTTTTCAGCTTGAGCCCTGCCTTGTCTCGCAAGTAAATCTTTAATTTTTTCAATATGTTGAGCCTTAGATTCTTTTGGAAATCGAAGTTTTAAAATCCTTTCATTTTGAGTGTATAGATCTTCAATTTCTTTGTTAGAAGGCTGTTTGGAGCGAGCTTGCGCTTCTTTATTAAGAAGATCTGGAATGCTAACGCCCTGCGCTGCAGCTTCTTTTTTAAGCAGCCTTTCACCAACAACTTTTTCAAGTTGTGTTGACTTGATGTTATATAAAGCTTCTTTATATCTTTGATCTAAAAGGGTTAGTTGTGGGGCCATTTCTCCCTCAATTTGTTTCCAGGTGATCTTTTCACCAGCAACATTTGCTAGAACTTCATTACCACCCTTTTTACTACACCCGACAATAGCCATCAACGTGACAAGCAAAATAACCTTTTTCATATTTCTCCTCTTATTGTTTTTGTGTGTTTTAAATAAAGTAACGCCGCTTAAGCCATATTGCAACAAAAAATATGTTTCACGTGAAACATATTTTTTGTTTGTGCATATTTGCTTGCGCAATGGGAATTTATGCTTTACATTTTTTACAGTGGCAAAGATTATTGCGATTGCGAATCAAAAAGGAGGTGTTGGTAAAACAACAACCGCGGTTAACCTAGCAGCTTCTCTCGCCGTTGCTGAGAAAAAGACACTTCTTATTGATATGGACTCTCAAGCTAATGCCACAAGCGGGCTTGGGATTACAAACTTCAGTAAAACCTTATATCACGTTCTTTTGGGTGATATTCCTATTGAAGAAGCCATCCTTAATACAGACCTTGGGTTTTTAAAGATTATTCCCTCTGATCAAGATTTAGTGGGTATTGAAATTGAGCTTGTTTCTGTAATTGGTAGAGAAAACAAACTTAAGGAGTATTTAGAGTCAATAAAGGGTGAATACGAATATATTTTTATTGATTGCCCTCCATCCCTTGGAATTTTAACTATTAATGCTCTTGTAGCCGCAGATTCCTTTATTGTCCCTATGCAATGCGAGTATTATGCAATGGAGGGCCTGTCTAAGCTATTAAATACAGTACAATTAATTAGAAAGAGCCTCAATCCCGGACTTAAACAGGAAGGAATACTTCTTACTATGTATGATAGGCGTAATAAGCTTTCTCATCAGGTGGCTGATGAGGTTCGAAAACATTTTAAAGCTGGAGTGTTTGATGTTGTTATACCTAGAAATATTAGACTTTCAGAGAGCCCAAGCCATGGTAAGCCAGCACTTCTTTATGATGTGGGCTCTAAAGGGGCGCTTTCTTACTTGAATTTAGCTGAAGAACTTATGAAAAAAGAGGAAGTGTTAATATGAGGGTTATTATATGGAGGATATCCAATGAATAATCAAAAAGGGTTGGGAAGGGGGTTGTCATCATTAATTCCAGGGCTTCCGCTAGACCCTGATAAAACTGTTTTACCTGAAGAAAAAGGTGGAGAAATTGACATTGAAAAAGTTATTCCAAACCCCTTTCAGCCAAGAAAATCATTTAATATCAATGACTTAAATGATTTATCTTGCTCAATAAAAAGATATGGGGTGCTTCAACCCGTCCTTGTTCGAAAGGTTCCAGATGGCTATGAAATTGTAGCTGGAGAGCGAAGGTGGAGGGCGGCTAAAATGGCTGGGCTTAAAAAAATCCCAGTGATTATTCAAAAGGTTCAACAAAATGGAGCTTTAGAATTGGCCCTCATTGAGAATATTCAGAGAGAAGATCTTAATTGCATTGAAGAAGGCCAAGCATATCAAAGACTTATAGAAGATTATGGGTATACTCAAATTATTGTTGCTGAAAAAGTAGGTAAAGATAGATCACACATTGCCAATACTGTTCGATTACTCAACTTGCCTGATGAGATCAAACAAGCCTTGATTGGCGGTAAAATTACAATGGGGCATGCAAGGGCTTTCTTGTCACTTGAAAGTGATGAAGAGAAAAACCAAAGCCTAGAAGAAGTGTTGAGAAAAAAATTAAATGTGCGCGATACTGAAAAGTTGATAAGACGGCGCAAACATAAAATAAAACTACCTATTCCTTTAGAAATTCAAAGTGTTGAGGATCAATTACGAGCAGTTTTAAAAACAAAAGTTTCAATAACATCTTCAAAGAAAAATCGCGGAAAAATTACTATTGAATATTACTCAAAAGAAGACCTTATCCGTCTTGTAGACCTTTTCCAGAAGATGGAGAGTCTCATTGTTTAGGAAGAAAATCAGAGATCTTATAAATCCTCTCAAAAACACCCCGGATGAACAAGTTACGGTTATAGTTGATAAGGCTTGCGAATTTGAGGGAAAGCTGTCTTTTAGGGGAACGGCTCGAATAGCTGGCAAATTTAAGGGAGATATTCTGAAAAGCGATCATCTTATTGTGGGGCCAGATGCTAAAATTCAGGCCGGCATTATTGAGGTTAAATCTATTGTTATTAGTGGAGAGGTTATTGGAAATATTGTTGCGCGTGAAAAAGTTGAAATGTTAAAACCAGCCATTTTTCGCGGCAATGTTATAACGCCCTCCCTTTATGTAGAAGAAGGAGTTGTTTTTGAAGGCAAAACCCATATGGATAAGTCTAAGCAAACAGCCTTGCTTCCATATAACAAAACGAAGTTGATTCAATAATTAAGGTGGTGTTCTAAAAGTTTTTTCAAAATGACTCGTTCCAATGGGTCCTGAAAGGGTCCGAGTCATTATTTCCAAAACACGCGTCAAATTCCAAGGCTCCGAATTTGC
>CAYJUJ010000228.1:0-2846 GCA_964373325.1 uncultured bacterium | reverse complement strand
AGGAGATCCTTCGCCTAACGGCTCAGGATGACAAATGAGTGCTCAACACATGTCACTTTTTTAAGCAATCTAAGGTCCTGTAACTCCTTCACTTCTAAACTAACCCTATTTTTGCCTATATATTATACATTCGTCTACTGTCTAGAGAGTAGTCTATTTGTTTGACGATTTTGTTAAAATTTAAGTAAAATCAATATGTTATATGTAAAAAGCCTTCCTTGGCACCCCCCTTGCAAAATTATTAAAGTGAATGAAGGCCAGACTCCCCAAATATTTTGTCATTGCGAACGCATGTGAAGCAATCTCAGGCCTTCTTTCAAGGAATCATATGAAAAAAGTATTTTTAGCATTTTTAGGTTTAACAATGATTGTGATGCTTGGTGGTTGCGGAGAAGGGCCAGTTGTTCAACAACAAGGTCAAGTAGCTTCGAACTCACAACTGGGTCAAACAACTGCAGTCTACCAAGCACCTTAAGGTTATCATTCTTTCCCCCCTCCCTGGATGGGAGGGGATAAAGGGGAGGGTGATATTAAACAGAACGTTTCATAAAGGAGGCCGTATCATGAAACAAAAACTTTTAGTCGTTTTAATGGGTTTAGGATTAATGACATTGATGGGTTGCAAAGGGGGCAGCCAAGAACCTGTAGCTTTTGCACCAAGTTCAGCTTTGAGTTCCATAAAAAGCAGCCAACCAAGTTCTTCAACTGTGACTTTGAAAGAAAGCACAAGCATTGCTGGCGTGTATGCTTTTCACTCTTTAAAGTATAATTCAGTTACAAAAGAATATGAAATTTCTAAGGATCGTCCTACAAGTATTTCTTCTGCTTATTTAGCAGCTGAGATTAAGTTAGAAGATAGAAGTAAAGCAATATCAGCTTATCTTTCATATATGGGATCAACTGCAAAGTTTGTTTTGGATAATCCAATAGGTCTTCCAAGTGCAACTTTGATTCCTTTCCTTTTTACATTTGAACAATCAGGTGACACATATTATGTAAAGTCCATTGCCTTAACATCAGCAAAGCTTCCAACAGATGGTCGTTGTGTGGTTGTGGCATATGAGCAACAGGCAACTGCTTCAACATCGGTGCTCGATTTTGGAGCTTTGGTTGAGCAATACAAAGCAGAAATGCGAAATGGTATTATGGTTAATTTCTTAACTCTTTTAGAAGAGAGACTTTCTATGGTGATTCGAAGAGAGCCTTCTTCTTCAACATCGGCAGCTACCATTAACCTAGAAGGATCTGAGGGTAACGTTGTTATTATTATTGGAATTCAACGCTTAAACCTTGCTGGCATGAAAGACTCTCTCCTTTTTGCTGCTAATGCTGGAGATCTTTCAAGACTTAATCTAAGTGAAGCCGTTGAAGCAACTATTGTTCTTGTTAATACACACGATTTAAGTGGTCGGATTCTCGGGGACTCCATATTCATTGCTATTAATTCTGGCAAAATGGATATTATTCTTGAAAGATCAGTATTGGTTGTCATCAACAGTGCTATTAACCTCTCGTTAGATGCAACTGATTCACAAATTTACCTAGTGAATAGTGTTGGTGAATTGGAGATGAAGCTTATCAGTTCAGGAGTGAGCATTGCTGATAGTACGGTTAACGGTCTTATTAAATTAGATCATGCAGACATGAGTGTAAGTAACTCTGATGTTACTGCCTATGTTAATAAGGATGGAGGCTTCTTAAGTCTTATCAACCTTTTTGGTGTGAGTGTTAGTAACAATGGATGGGCTTCTCTTAAGATCTCTGATGCATCAAACTCAACCTTTAGTGTATTTGCTAATGATAATGTGAGTATTAGTGGTGGTACTGGCAACGATGTCTTAGTACTTGGTTCAGGCTATACAGGTACATTTGATTTCTCAAGCTTCTTTAAAAGCTTGAGTATCTAACTACTTCTTTCCTTTTCCCCTCCCTTGATGGGAGGGGAATAAGGGGAGGGTGAATAGGGGGAAAAACAGTGAAAAGAATAACAAAGATTGCCACGTCGCTTACGCTCCTCGCAATGACATTAGGTGTTCTTACAACCTCTTGCGGTAAGCTTAATGACTCCGATGGTGTTCAATCAGCACAAATTGCACAAGCTGCACAGTTTATTCTTAAAGATCCTCTGGCGCTTGAACAAGCGATTTTTGATGAAGTGAATCGAATCAGAGCTACTTATCCCGATAGCGCTACAAAGGTTCGAGTTCAAGAGCAAAAAATCCCCCTTGTTTGGAATAGAGATTTAAGAAATGTTTCTTTCAGACACTCAGAAGATATCGTAGCTCGGCAATTCCTCACAGTTTCACGATGTGAGGTGGTTCCCTACAAAACAATAACTAGTCAATCCTGCTATCCCCATTTAAATCCAGATTTGAAAACTCCATGGCACAGGGTTGATGGTGCGGGTATTCAAAACAGTGGGATTGGAGAAAATATTTTGGGATTTCCACTTTGGCGAATTAATACTTCCAGCATGAACTATCAAGAGATTGCAAAAAAAATGGTTGACCTTTGGATGAATAGTCCAGATCATCGCGACATTATTCTTGATGTAAAATCAACTGCCCAAACAACGTATTTAAAAGAAACAGGCGTTGGCATTGTGGTAGATCAAAATAATTACAAAATGATCCTCGCCACTCAAGTATTTATTAGAAGGAAATAACCTTCCCTTAACCCTTGCCCCTTAAGCCTTAACCCTATTTTTGCTCATTGCAATGACTATCTAATAGCTGTGTTCCAAAAGTTTCCTTCTTAAGCGCAGTGTAGGGGTGACGCCGTCATGGGTATGATACCACTGCCCGCAGCCGAACCATTTGTTCGATACAAGATCTAAACAAGATAGT
>CAYJUJ010000227.1:0-2851 GCA_964373325.1 uncultured bacterium | reverse complement strand
GATTTCTAAAGATTCTGAACATAGCTTTAAATATTTTTTTCTACAATAAAATTCCCCATAATAAGAAAATCCAATCCACATCCAAAGAAAGTCATTAAAGCATCCCTTGGTGTTTCTACAATGGGCTGTCCTTTCAAATTATAACTTGTATTAAGAATAATAGGGCTTCCACTTATTTTTTGATATTTCTTAATCAAGTCGTAGTAAATTTCATTGTTGGAACTTTTAACTGTTTGTATGCGTGCTGTTTTATCCACATGTACCACTGCTTCCATTTCATGAACTTTTTCTTGACTGGCATCAACAGTAAAACACATATAGGGAAGATCTAAGTTTTGGCTGTTAAAGTATTTATGACTTTCTTCATACAAAATAGAAGGTGCAAAGGGACGAAATTCTTCTCGATACTTAATACGCGCATTGACTAAATCTCTCATTTGTATCGCCTCACATTTGGCTAGAATCGATCGATTTCCCAAAGCTCTGGCTCCTGCTTCTGAACGGCCTTGATACCATCCTAAGATTTTACCTTGATTCAAAAGTTTTGCTCCTTGAAGGGCGGGATCATCAACCATGTCAAACTTAATTCCATTACCTTCTAATTCTTTTAAAATATCATCATTGGAGTAAGAAGATCCCAAGTAAGGGGAAGGAAGTTGCCACGGTTTATCACCTAAACTCACTGCTCCATAATAAGCACACCCTAAAGCCAACCCTCTATCAGAGGAAACGGGTGAAACATAAACATGATCAAAAATGCCGGCAGTCAAAAGATTTTTATTGGCACTACAATTAAGCGCAGTACCACCTGCATAACAAAGATTTCTAGCTCCCTTAAATAGAGCTGCTTTTTCTTGAATGTTTTTCATATAATTTAATACACATTCTTCAAAAACCGCTTGTGTAGACCGTGCTACATCTTTGTAGAACTGGTGTATTTGATCTTTCGGTTTTCGGTGAGGATGATTTAAAACTTTTTCAATTTTGTCTGCATAGAGTGGTTCAAAAGGAGACTTTGGAAAGGGTTCACTCCTGACATAAGACCAATCAAAACTCCAACCCTCTTGTGTTGGTTTAATGATAGCAGAGAGGTCAATTGAAGTTTCACCATAAGGTGCAAGCCCCATGACTTATATTCGTCTCCATCTCCAAATCCTAAGTAATAAGTCATAAGAGTATAGAAAAAGCCAATGGATTGGTTAGTAGGAATTTCATGAATAACTTTGATGCCACCCTCTTTTGTTGCAAGAGCTGCCATGGAGCAGGCGCCATCGCCCGTTGCATCTAAAGAAAGCACTAAAGACTCTTCATATCCAGAAGCATAAAAAGCAGATGAAAGATGCGCCATTTGATGATGAATTCTCTCTATTTTTGGACAAGAACCAAAACAATGCTGTAAATAAATTTTAATTCGATCACTAAAATCAGGATATGTAATGCCAGGTGTAACAACTAGATCAATATCTTCCCATTTGATATTGGCCATTTTTAAGCAGGCTAAAATAGAATAGTAAGGTAAATAACCGTAAGCAGATTTAATTCTTAAATATCTTTCTTCTTCACAAATAGCGGCAACTTTTCCATTAATGACTAAAGCAGCACCTGGCTCATGTTGGCCAAGTGTTACCCCCCCATGTAAACCTAATACAATCATTTTATGACAACCTCTGGATGACCACCTAAGAGAGATCCATTCCAATTTTTGAGTTTTGAAATTAAATTATAATAAGTATATTGAGGAGATTTTCGAATGAGAAGCCCATCTTTTACCTCTTCTGTAAACTCATATTGTGCCCATCCATTACAATTTTTACAAAAAGGAACTTTGTCCCATTGTTCAGTTTCATGATAATGTCTGGCTTTTTTAAATGCCTCTCCTTGCCAAACCGCTTTGACTCCTCCATCTTTAAAAACATTTCCCATATTTGTTTTTTTAAAACCATCTAAACAGCAGACTGTTACTTGACCATCATTATGGATTGGCATTGTATTATAAAGTGCTGGGCAAGGTTTTCTTGGCCCAGGATCAGGCATGTCTTTAAATCTTCCATCTTCAAATATTAAGCCCATTCGAACACAATCTACTTTTTTGACCCATCTTTTTATAAACTCATCTCGTTCATGACGATTACCATCTTGCTCTGTAAATGAAACACCAATTCTTGGATAATCTTTATTTCCTCTCTTCTCAACCATTCGATAAACTGCTTTTTCAATTTTTTCTAACTTATCTATTCCTCTTATTTTCTTTAATGTTTCAGGAGTTGTGGCGTCAATACTGAAAAAAACGGAATCCAATTTAACATCAACAAAAAACTGAGCTAGTTTATCCGTCAAAGTAAGACCATTGGTGTTCATGGCAACTGTAATTCCGCGATCTTTCATCTCTTTCACACGTTCTTCTAACTTGGGAATTAAAAGAGGTTCTCCATATAAATTAGGTTGTAACATGGGCTTAGCAGCCATTATTTCATCCAAAATTTGCTTAGATTTTTCATAATCCATCATACCCTGAACTGCCTTTTGTGCCTCTTCATCGTCAGAACCCCAAACAGGACACATAGGGCATCTTAGATTACAACGCGTAGCATAATCTAGAAGATACCTTTCTGGTAATTCAGGAACATGGGGTTTGGATTTTTTATCCATAAATTTTAGCTCAAGTTTGACTCAGTATAAAGTCGTACTATAGAACCCTCACATTCTCAACCTTTATTCCCTATTGACACAATCAAATTCTAGAATGAAATTGAAATCCAATGATACAACGAATTGATAGACCTTTTTATTTTATTGTTGTAGTTTGGGGTGAGCGTTATTGTAATTATCTCACAGATTACTGTCTTCCCTC
>CAYJUJ010000226.1:0-2857 GCA_964373325.1 uncultured bacterium | reverse complement strand
GTCAGCTGCGGGTGGTCTATTTTGTGCTCGCCATGGAACTCTGCGCGCAAAATAGACCACCCTATCGCTGCCACCCGTAGCCTGCGCTATATTTCTTGCAAAAATCTTCTTATGCGTGGGCGGGGATCCATTCCTTTTAAATACTGGATCCCAGCCTCCGCTGGGATGACCTTCGGTCACTTTTGGAATACTGCCTTATTCTTATTGAGGAATAAGAAGAACTTGGCCGATGTTTAGAGAGCGAGGATCTTCCAGACGATTTGCTTCCTTCAGCTCTTCAATAGTTGTGCGATATCTTCTGGCAAGATAAACAAGCGTATCACCACGTCTAACACGGTGATAGCGATTTCTCATTTGTCTTACAAAAGTTTGTTGAGAAGGCATTTTATTAAGGCGTGCTAAGAAAGCATCTTTATCACCTTTTGGAATGTGTAACACAAAACCTTTAGGTATAAATTTAACGCCCCTTACTACTTTAGATGTTAAAGAAGGATTCAAATCAAGAAGAACATCCCTAGAAACACGCGTGTGATGAGACAAAGCTGCTAATGAAACATACTTTTCAAGTTTAACCTCATCGTAAGCAATAGGTTCTTCTATTTTAAGATCTCCAAAATACTGCTTATAGTTTTTTTCGATCTCTAAAATGGCCAAAAGTTCTGCATAAAAATTTTTGGAGGCAAAACCAAAAGTAGAACTTCTATAACGATCTACAATTTTAACAATGTCTTTCGTATTCATTTTGTTTGAAATTCTACGAACTCCCATTGTTCCATGATTATAAGCTGTCACCGCCAATGGCCAACTTTCTAAGGTTCTATAATTATATAAAAGAAGCTTAGCTGCTGCTTCTCCTGCTAAAAGAGGATCGTTTCTTTCATCAACGGCATCATTAATGGTTAAGTAACTCTTACCTGTTGATTTCATAAACTGCCACACACCACTCGCCCCCGCATGAGATCTGGCAAAAATATTAAAAGTAGATTCTACAAAAGGAAGACGCGTTAGCTCCAAAGGAAGTTGATATTTTCTAAAGATTTCTTCAATGAAAGGCATGTAGCATCCTGAATATTGAAACCCTTTTTTTAATTTATCACTCTGCCCCAACTGAGATCGAACGCGAGATAAAGAACCCGCACGTCCTGCATATTTTCTTTTACGAGTCTCAACACGATCTTCTATCATTTCCTCTTTTTTTCCAGCACTGATATTTGTCATGCTATTAATATCTGAAACATCAACAACATCATAAATAGTTAAATCTTCCATATTATGAATAACATATTGATCTGTAGAATATTTAGCGAAAATAAGTTTCCAAAACTCAACTCGGAAGAGAAGCCCCTTTGGAACCTGAAAAGTTTGTCCTGGAGTATAGCCCAACACATTTTGCTGAGCCTCATATTGAGGGATAGTTAATAATTTGACTCCCTGTGGAACTCGTTCAACATCTTCTTCCTGCAATTCAAGAAGCTTTTCTTCCAAAACCTCTAAAGGATAAGGTAGAGGAAGAACAGCTAGTACCCTACCCATACTAAACACGTAATGAATAGGTAAAAATGCAATAACTATCAATATTTGAATTTTGAAAGACACGGGGATAAAACTCCTTAATTCTGTTTCGTGTCTTTCTTATCGGCTAGATTTCAGCCTGACTTAAGTGGTGAAGAATTTTATCGAGAGTGATTTTAAGAGCATCGTCTGAGGTAGAACCACTATTTAAAATAATAGAAAAAACAATGGTTTTATTGTTTCTAGAAAGTAAATATCCTGAAAGGGCAATAACCCCATTTAAAGACCCTGTCTTTGCTCGAAGGCGATTAGCTAAACCAGAATTTTTAAACCTTTCTAAGGTTCCATTTTCTCCAGGCACTCCTAACGAAACCATATACTCAGAACCCAAATGAAAATCCTTATTTATTTTAGAAAGAAGAACAACAAACTGTTTTGAAGAAAGTTGGTTTTCCCTAGAAAAACCAGATCCATTTGTAATTTCGAAGGAGTTTTTTGTAAAACCCATTTTATCAATCATAAAATCATGAATCACTCGAATACCCTTTTCAGTAGTTCCTGGTACTCCATATTTATAAGCACCGAGGATTTTCACAATTTGTTCTGCGATAAAATTATTACTAAACTGATTAAGACCAAGTACTACTTCTCTAAGCACTTTAGAATCATATGTGTGAATAAGATGTGCCCCTCCTGGCACTTTTCCTTTTTTGATCTTTCCCTTAATAGTAATACCTCTCTGTTTTAAAAAACTTTTAAAAACCTCTCCATAATAGAGGGTTGGGTTTGTAATATTTCTATAAACACGACTTTCTTTAAGATTATAAGGAACGACCCCATCGACACGAATGATGTTTTTACTGCCCTCCTCTATTCGATCTACTTGTAAGGTGTTTTTATCTCCTGTTAAGCCACGGTTATCGAGCTCTATAAAGTTATTTTCTGGATCAATAATAACATGAGGCTTTTTACCTTTTTTGCCAGGCCTGATGTAAACAGCTACCACATTAAAATTAACAGAAAGGGAACTCAAAGGGGCTGTATAAGCGCGCTCAGTACCGCTTCCACCCATACTTTCGGTGTATCCCTTTTCATCAAAGTAAGTATCATCTAAAACAAGATCACCTTTGACTTGAGTCCAGCCCTGGCGTACAAGGTCATTAACCAAGTACCAAAGCCTCTCTGTAACAAATAAGGGATCGCCATAACCTTTAACGTAAAGATTTCCTGAAATCTCATCATCAATGGATCCATCATGATAAATCTCTGTTTTAAAGGTAAATTGGGGGCCGAGAATGTCTAGTGCAGCAGCTGTTGTTACAAGTTTTATATTAGAGGCAGGAAT
>CAYJUJ010000225.1:0-2867 GCA_964373325.1 uncultured bacterium | reverse complement strand
AACATGACGAGCCCCGCTCTTCTCACGGATTTTGTATCGGCCCATTTTCGAATGAACTTGGCTGAGCGCCAGGATCTTCTTGAAACGCTCGATGTTAGGGAGCGTATGGAAAAAATTAACCTCATTCTCACCAAGGAAACCAATATTCTTGAGCTGGGCAATAAAATACAGAGTCAAATCAACGAAAAAATTCAAAAGAATCAAAAAGAGTTTTTCCTTCGTGAGGAATTAAAAGCTATTCGCAAGGAATTAGGAGAGGGAAAGGACGAAAAATCACTAGATATAGAAAGATTTGAAAAAGAACTAAAAAACCTTTCCAAACCAGCACAAACGGCTGTGGAAGAAGAAATGAAACGCTTAAAGCTTATGATGCCAGAATCTGCTGAATATAATGTTATTCGGACTTATCTGGATTGGATTTTCAGACTCCCCTGGATTAAGGGAAGTGAAGATAACACTGATATGAATCACTCTACTAAAATTTTAAACCGAGATCACTATGGTCTCGAAAAAGTGAAAGAAAGAATTGTTGAGTTTTTAGCTGTGCGAAAGCTTAAACCTCAAAAACATGGGCCTATCCTTTGCTTCCTAGGACCACCAGGGGTTGGTAAAACATCCCTTGGTAAATCTATTGCTGAAAGCTTGGGGCGAAAATTCTACCGCTTCTCTTTAGGGGGCATGCGAGATGAGGCTGAAATTAAGGGACATCGTAGAACCTATATTGGTGCTATGCCTGGAAGAATTATTCAAGGCATTAAAAGTGTTGGAACTAATAACCCTGTTTTTATGTTGGATGAAATTGATAAAGTAGGCAGTGACTTTAGGGGAGACCCCGCTTCGGCACTGCTTGAGGTTTTAGATCCTGAACAAAATTCACAATTTTTAGATCATTATCTGGATATCCCTTTTGATCTTTCTCACACCATGTTTATTTGTACAGCTAATATTTCTGAAACAATTCCAGGGGCTTTGCTCGATAGAATGGAAATTATTGAAATTCCTGGTTATATTCCAGAGGAAAAAGTTCAAATAGCTCGCAAATACTTACTTCCCAGACAAATTAAAGAGAATGGATTAAAACCAGACCAGATTAAAATGAGCAATACCATTCTTAAAAAAATCATCACAGAATATACCCAAGAAGCAGGGGTTCGAAACATCAATCGTGAATTGGCCTCCATTTGTAGAAAAGTAGCAACAACTATTGCTAAGGGAAAAAAGGACTACAAAGTTACTATTAATGAAAAAAATCTTAAAAATTTCTTAGGGGCTCCTCGTGTTTACGATGAAATGGTCACGAGAGTTCAAAATCCAGGAGTTGCTGTTTGGCTTGCATGGACGCGTTACGGAGGAGAGATTCTTTTTATTGAATCAACCCAAATGAAGGGTAGTAAATCCCTTGAAACAACAGGGCAACTTGGAGAGGTGATGCAAGAATCAACCAAAATTGCCCTAAGCTATGTTCGTTCTCATGCCTCTCAATTTGGTTTGGGAGAGCTATCTCTTAAAAATACGGACATTCACATTCACTTTCCTGCCGGGGCAACTCCTAAAGATGGACCTTCAGCTGGTATTGCTGTAGCAACATCTCTCATTTCGCTTTTTAAGAATACACCTATCAAGACAAAAACAGCCATGACAGGAGAATTAACTCTGACAGGAAGGGTTATGCCTGTTGGTGGAATTAAGGAAAAAATGGTGGCTGCTAAAAGAGCGGGCAGTAAAACAGTGATTTTACCCTTTAGAAATAAAAAGGACCTTGAAGAAGTACCAAAACATGTTCGAAAAGGGCTTCACTTTCATTTTGCAGAGAATTTTGAAGATGTTTATAAAAAAATATTTTAAAGGCTAGAGTCTAGAAATTCACAAATAATTTTATTATCCTCTAAAGGCAGATCAACAAACTCAACCCCAACGCCTGCAGGCTCTGATGTTGTTGCATCCCGTGATGTCTTAAGCCACTTCACTCTGCCACGCACCTTTAAGAGTTGGGGGCTATTGGCCAAGGAAAATCTAAGCTCCACTTCCGTTCCAACAGGATAGGAGTCGGGTGTTTTTAAAAATACCCCTTTTGCACTTAAATTGTGAGAAAGATAGGTCTTATAATCTTCTTCAGGGGATCCAATAACATGAAACACCATTTGGGCTTTTACCTTCTTCCTGGGATATTCACGCCTCTCCTGCTCAGCCATATAACTTATTTATATCATTGTAGATTTTTCTTGTCGAGTTAGCGGGGAACAAGAGGCGTAGAGGCTATACCTTTACCCACTTCTTCATCAGCTTTTCTTTGGATCTCTTCTAAATGCCTTTTCATTGCATCAAGAATATTTTGAGGTATTGGGCAAGGGGGTGTGTCATCTAAATAGGCCTGAAGCAAGCTGTTTAAACGGTTCATGGTTTGCTCAGTGCGTGCTAAAAAGGCTTGAACAGCTGATAAACTATATTTTAGATTTACAGAAGGATTTTCTCGAAGTTTTTGATTTGAGAGGTCAATTAAATCTTGAACTGCGCTTTTTATTTTCCCTAAAAATCCCTGGTATGCACTTTTAAAGGGTTGTCGATTGCCTTGGGCATCAAATTCTTGGTATTCATATTCTGAAACAATATCTTTCAAAAGCTGCAATAAATACCATTTATATAAGAGATACTTATAACAAAGCCAAAGCTGTCTACACTCTGGAGAGAGTCCAGCTGGAACACTGGTTTTCAAATAATCGTCTACTCCTTTTAACTCGTGAAGAAGGGTTGTAAAAGAGGAAATAAAAAGGCCTATCTGCCGTTCTAAAAATAAGCGAATTTGTGGTTCATCAAAAAAATAAGTCTTGCCCCCTCCTTTTACAACAATGAGAGCATCTTCAGCAGCT
>CAYJUJ010000224.1:0-2876 GCA_964373325.1 uncultured bacterium | reverse complement strand
ACATCTGCCCCTGTTCCCATTGTCCACATAATGGGTAAAAGGCCCATAAAGGCCGCCATGACCGTCATCATTTTGGGACGAATTCTTTTAACAGCACCTTCAATGATGCCTTCTTTTAAATCTTCAAGCGTTTTCATTTTTCCGGCTTTCACTCGGTTATCATAGGCAATGTCTAAATAAAGAAGCATGAAAACCCCTGTTTCTGCATCAAGCCCCATGAGCGCAATCATTCCAACCCATACAGCAATAGACATGTGGTAGCCCAAAATATAGAGAAGCCAAACACCGCCAATAAGAGAGAAGGGTACCGCTAGCATAACAATTCCTGTTTTGACCATCGATTGAGTGTTCATATAAAGAAGAAGGGCAATAATAAAAAGAGTTAAGGGAACAACTACTTTTAATCTTTCTTTTACCCGAAGCATATTTTCATACTGACCACTCCACACAAGATTATAACCACTAGGAATTTGAATTTTATTTTGAACGGTTTTTTTTGCGTCTTTAATATAGCTTCCAATATCTCGATCTGAAATATCGATGTAGACATATCCTGCTACAAGTCCATTTTCATTTCGAATCATGGCCGGACCTTTTACCATTTGAATCTCTGCTAATTGTGCCATAGGGATGTAAGCCCCATTAGGGGTTGGTACTAAAACTCTTCTCAATGCTTCAACATCATCTCTAAACTCTCTGGCATAACGTATGTTGATAGGATAACGAGCTCGGCCTTCGATAGTCTGGCCAATATTTTCACCCCCAACAGCAGAATTAATAACCATTTGGGCCTCAGAGATAGAGATGCCATAGCGAGCGAGTTCATCGCGATTGAGAACAAAATCGAGATAATAGCCATCGGCTGCTCTTTCAGCGTAGACATTGCGAGTGCCTGGGACTTGGCGAATAACAGCTTCAATTTTTTCGCCTATTCCTTGAATGATTTTAAGATCAGCCCCCAAAACTTTAATGCCAATGGGGGTTCTTATACCAGTAGAAAGCATATCGATTCTATTTTTGATAGGCATTGTCCAAATATTGGGGATACCAGCAAATTTTAACTTTTCATTCATATCGTTTTGAAGTTCGTTAAATGTGCGGCGAGTTTTAAAAAATAGAAAACGTTTTTTGACAGAGGGCCATTCCAATTCTGGTTTGAGCACCACAGTTGTTTCAACCATGGAGAAAGGAGCTGGGTCCGTTGAAGTATCAGCGCGTCCGGCCTTTCCAAAAACAGATTGCACTTCAGGAAATTCTTTTAAAAGCTTATCTTGCACTTGCAAAATTCTTTGGGCTTCTGTTACAGACATGCCAGGAAAAGCTGTTGGCATATAGAGATAAGCTCCTTCATTGAGAGGTGGCATAAACTCAGAACCTAAGTTCATAAAAACGGGGATGATAGAAAGGGTTAAAAGTGCTGCTACGATGAGAGTTTGCTTGCCGTGTTTTAAAACAAAGTGAACTGCTGGCTCATAGTAACGAAAAAGAATGCGACTGATAGGATGTTTTTCTTCTGCGTAATATCTTCCAACAAGGGTGTGGTTAGCTATGTTACAAAGCCATGAAGGTTTGAATGAAAAAAAATCCATTCTAGCAAAAAGCATTCTAAGAGCAGGGTCAATCGTTATGGCTAAAATAGCAGCTAATGCCATAGCCAATGTTTTTGAAACAGCTAAAGGTCTAAAAAGACGCCCCTCTTGATCAACAAGAGTAAAAATAGGTAAAAAGGAAACGGCAATCACTAAAAGTGAAAAAAATACAGAAGGCCCTACTTGTTTTAAGGCATCTAAGCGGATTTTATGAAAATCTCCTTTTCTTCCCGTTGAATTCCAAATTTCTAGTTTTTTGTATGCATTTTCAACCTCAACTATCGCACCATCTACCAACACTCCAATAGAAATAGCGATGCCAGCCAGTGACATAATGTTGGTGGTAAGTCCCATAAAATACATAGGAATAAACGCTAGAAATACAGAAATAGGAATGGTCATGATAGGAACTATGGCTGAAGGGATGTGCCATAAGAAAAGAAGAATGACTAAACTTACAATGATGACTTCAAGTGTTAGTTCGTGTTTTAAAGTATCAATAGCTCTTTTAATAAGATCAGAGCGATCATAGGTTGAAACAATTTTAACTCCTTTGGGTAAACTTGGTTTTAATTCTTCGATTCTTTTTTTGACTCGATCGATAACATTAAGGGCATTTTCTCCTTGGCGCATAATCACAATACCGCCAACAGTATTTCCTAACCCATTAAGATCAGCGACACCACGCCTCATATCAGGGCCCAACTCCACATTTCCTAAATGTCTTACAAGAATGGGGACACCTGATTTTGAATCTGTTGTTACAACGATTTTTTCGATATCAGAAATATCTTTGACGTAGCCACGGCCTCGCACCATGTATTCAGTACCTGAAAATTCCAAAACTCTTCCGCCTGTATCATTGTTTCCAGCTCGAACAGCGTTTACAAGTTGAGTTAGAGAAAGGTTGTAAGCAACAAGCTTATTGGGATCAATATTGATTTGATATTGTTTTACAAAACCACCCACAGTTGCTACTTCAGCAACACCAGGTACCGATTGAATGTGGAATTTTAAATTCCAATCCTGGAGGCTTCGAAGTTCTGCAAGATTCAATTGATTGGAGTCGTCAACTAAAGCATATTGATAAACCCAACCCACACTTGTGGCATCTGGGCCGATTTCTGTTCTGACATCGGAGGGCAATTTTGCTAGAATTTTACTTAAATATTCAAGAACTCGGCTTCTAGCCCAGTAAAGATTTGTACCATCTTCAAAAATGACATAAACATACGAAAAACCAAAATCAGAAACTCCTCGAATAGCCTTAATTTTGGGAGCCCCTAA
>CAYJUJ010000223.1:0-2887 GCA_964373325.1 uncultured bacterium | reverse complement strand
CGAATGTATAATATATAGGCAAAAATAGGGTTAGTTTAGAAGTGAAGGAGTTACGGGATCTTAGATTGCTTAAAAAAGTGACATGGATTGAGCACTCATTTGTCATCCTGAGCCGTTAGGCGAAGGATCTCCTAGTTTTGATATTAGGGGATTCTTCGGCTTCGCCTCAGAATGACAAACTGAGAACATAACTTTTTCAACAGCCCCAGGATGACAATGGAATGGATCCACGCTTTCAATTGAAGGCGGGGATGACATTTACTTAGATCCCCTATCAAAAAAAGGCTTAAAGAGGTCAATGGGGACCGGGAAAATGGTTGTGGAATTATTCTCAGTCGCCACCTCCGCAAGGGTTTGCAAAAACCTAAGCTGTAATGCTATTGGGTTCATAGCAATGACCCCTGCTGCTTCAGAGAGTTTTTGAGAAGCTTGAAACTCTCCATCGGCTGCAATAACTTTAGCGCGCCTCTCCCTTTCTGCTTCAGCTTGTTTGGCCATGGCTCTTTGCATCTCTTTTGGTAGGTCAATGTGTTTCACTTCCACCTTAGAAACTTTAACTCCCCACGGATCTGTCTCTTTATCTAAGATAGCCTGAAGCTTGGCATTAACAAGTTCACGATGGGCAAGAAGCTCATCCATTTCTGCCTCACCTAATACACTTCGTAGCGTTGTTTGCGCTAATTGACTCGTTGCATAGAGATAATTCTCAACATTAACAATTGCTTTATCTGGGGCCATAACTTTAAAATATACAACAGCATTCACCTTAATTGTTACGTTATCTTTCGTAATAACGTCTTGAGGAGGAACATCCATTGTAATTGTTCGAAGCTCTATTTTTTGTATTTTATCAATGAAAGGTATGACATAAATAATACCAGGCCCCTTAACTCCTAAGAGTCTTCCTAATCTAAAAATAACGCCTCGTTCATATTCCGTTAGAATTTTAATACCGCTCACTAAAAGCAAAAGCCCTACAACAACAGCAATACCTGTGCCACCTAATCCAAAACCAAAAAAATCCATTTTTCATTCCTCCCTTTTGACAGCCTGTTTCAGCGCCAACCATTAATAATGGTTGGCGCTGAAACAGGCTGTCAAAGCTTCTTCACTATTAGAAAATGCGAGCCTTCCACACTTACTACAACAACATGATCCCCCTTGTAAAGTGGTTCAGTTGATGTCGCTGTCCAATATTCACCATCTACAAAGACTTTTCCTTCTTTGGGAGGAAGAATATCAGAAGTAACCTCACCCTTTTCACCTATAATTCCTTCTTTTCCTGTCACTATTTTTCTGCGATGAGTTTTGACAAGCAAATATGCAATAACCAACATGAAAATTCCAACGGTCACAATAGTAGGAATCACAACAGAGAGTGATACAGCAATGTCACCAGGATGAGTAGGATCAATAAAAAAGATGGCACCTAAAACCATAGAAATAATTCCCCCAATTCCTAAAATTCCAAAAGAAGGCAGAAATACTTCAGCAATAAGAAGTGCTAATCCTAAAAGAAGGAGTAACAAACCACCATAATTAATAGGAAGCGCCTGAACAGATACAAAACCAAGGATGAGGGCAATTCCACCAATAACACCGGGCACAACAAGGCCTGGATTTGAAAGCTCAAAATAAAGGCCAAGCCCCCCAATCCCTATAAGAAGATAAGCAATATTGGGATCTGCTAAGGCATCAATAATTTTTTGTTTCAAATTCATCTCTAGCGTAATAAGACTTGCATTTTTGGTATCAAGCTTGGTCTTTTTGTCTTTAATGCTCACTTCTCTTCCATGAATTTTTTCAATGAGCTTATCCAAGGAGGGGGCAATGAGATCAACCACCCCCTTTTGAAGCGCATCATCTGCTGTAATGGAAACTGATTTTCTCACCGCATCAATAGCCCATTTTGTGTTTCGTCCTCTTGTTTTTGCAATGCTTTCAGCAAAGGCAGCTGCATCATTAGTTACTTTCTTGGCCATCTCCCCTTCTACATCTTTACCTGTACCTGCAACAGGATGGGCCGCACCAATATTGGTGCCAGGAGCCATAGCCGCAATATGAGCAGAAAGTGTAATCATAACTCCTGCAGAGCCCGCATGCGCACCTTGCGGTGAAACATAAACAACCACTGGTAGAGGTGCCTCCAAAATAGCTTGAACAATTTCCCTTGTTGAAGAAAGAAGCCCTCCAGGGGTATCTAGTTGAATAACAAGGCAGTTAGAACCATTTGCGTGGGCTTTTTGAATGCTTGAAATAATAAAATCATTTGAGGCGGGATTTATACTTCCATCAACCTTGATAACGGTTATTGTGGTAGCCCAACTAAAATGGATAAAGAGTGAAAAAAATAATATGAAAATGGTTTTTTTCACTCTTTCTCTCCACGTAATTCTTTGTGCAGTTTCATGACTTTTTTCATATCCTCCCACACTGGTTTTTTCATTGCTGGATTTCTCAAAAGAAAGGCGGGGTGAAAAGTTGGAATAAGCTTTGTTCCATGGAAATCAAAAAACTGACCCCGAAGCTGTGATATAGGTGTTTCTGTATTGAGTAAAAACCTTGCTGCATAACTCCCTAAGGCCACAATAACTTGAGGTTTAATGAGTTCAATTTGTTTCAATAAATAAGGAGTGCACGTTCCTACTTCATCGGGAAGAGGGCCTCGATTGTTAGGAGGTCGACACTTCACTATGTTGGCAATATAAACATCTTTTCTCTCAAAACCCATGGCTTGAATGATTTTAGTCAAAAGCTGTCCAGCGCGCCCTACAAAAGGCTCACCTTTGAGATCTTCGTCCCTTCCTACACCCTCACCCACAAACACAATGTATGCTTTGGGGTTACCCACTCCAAACACTGTTTGAGTTCTCGCTTCAGATAAACG
>CAYJUJ010000222.1:0-2891 GCA_964373325.1 uncultured bacterium | reverse complement strand
TCAATTGATTATAGAATTCAACAACACGAGCACCAATAGAACCAGCAGCTCCGGTTACAAGGAAATATTTTGTTTCTTTATTTGTCACTTTCAGAAGTGGTTTTTTTAGAGGAAGTTTTTGTTTTTAAATCTTGAATTTTTCCTTCTCGTTCTTCTATTTTTGTACCTAGTTCATCTAACTTTTTAAAATAGTCGGGAAACTCCTGTGGCAGTACAAGATCTTTTTTATCTAATTTATAAATCATCCTTCCTAACTCTTTGAAAATATTATTCTTTTCTCTATTAAAATGGGCTATCTCAAGGAGGGTTTTCCCAATACGTGAAGAACGCAAAATCTCTTGTTTGCCTTCCGATAAGACCTTTTTTGCCTTTTCTATAAAATCAGAAAGTTCTTCTTTTTTACCCACCATAATCTGCTTTTCTCGAACATCCGACAGGTTGTCAATGTCAGGATAAAAACCATCAATGTTCTTCCTTCTGGAACCATTCTATTAAAGAAGCTAAATCAACATAGAATCCAAGCACCCAATCCGTATCTCCTCTATCGTAAAACTCATCTGTAAAATGAACGTGCAATTGGACATTTTCAGGCAATCGAATATGGGCACCGATACCCATCGTCCAACTATCCTCATTCATCGTATCAAAATCCCACTTATGAAAGGGGCTTGTACTGTAATTGGTTTGAACAACAAGAGAAAGATATTTATTAACAAAGTACTCTAACGCAGACATAAAATTATACACATTAGAGAGATTTGAAAAAACAGGACTATCCCCCAGTATAGCAACACCCACATTCACATGACTCTTAAGATTATAAGTGAGCTGTTTTGTGAAAGCGATTGCGGCCCCTTCATCCCAGGCTTGACTTGAATATCCCAACGAACGATTCCCTGTAGGTGCTTTGATAGCAATAGCCATTGCAACAGCTGGTTTATATTTTGTTTCTTGAAGTACTTTAAATTTAATAGTCCCAATCATATCTCCCATAGCAAAATGATTTCTATTTGTTTTATAAACTGTCTCATTATTCTTTTTCAGTTCATTAGAATATTGATCCCTGGGGGCATCTTCCCTAGGCCCTAATGGCAAACCAAGGCCTCCATGAAAATTATTAAGTGTTTTATCGAAGCGCCCAGCGCTGTATTGAAAAAAACGCAAATATAATCCCACTTCAACATTTTCAAGCACACCATAATTTGCATTAATAAAAGCATCTAAAATTTCGTAATCAAAATTGGCATCATAGGTTTGATTTCTCGTCACTTGATAAACAGAGGAAATATTGGCACCAATTCTAACTTTATCCTCACCTTCTTTTAAATTTTCAGCAGCCTGAGGTGGCATAATGAGGAAAATATTCCTACCAGTATAAAGATTGGTGTATTGGATGAGACCACCTCTCGTTGAAGAATACTCTCTTGGAACTTGGGTCTCAGTTACCCTACGCTTTTCATGAAGAGGCCATAAGGGGGTGGCTACCCAATAAACTTCTTCTGGATTAATCTTTTTCTCTAAAACAGGGGGTAATTCTTCTTCTGAAAAAACAAAAGCATGAGTCAGAAAAACACATAAGAAAATGAGACTCAAGGCTCTTCTCATAAAGTAAAAACTCTGTATACAAGCTTTGTATTATTGTAAAGAGCTATATTGATTACTAAACGCCATCAGTGATAAGATGGCCCTGTTTCTAAAATCAGGGCGCCGTAGCATAAAATTGGATAATGCACTGGATTCCTAATCCGGCGATTGCCAGTTCGATCCTGGCCGGCGTCAAAAAAAAATTAATATTTTAAGACAGAAAAGATATCGTAAGATTTAAGATTTTCGCGACCTTGGCAATAGGTAAGCTCAATTAAAAAGGCTAATTCAACTACTTTGGCTCCTACTTCTTCAATTAAATGTGCAGCTGCACTGGCTGTACCACCGGTAGCTAAAAGATCATCCATCAGAAGTATTCTCTGCCCTTGATGTAAACCCTCTTTGTGAATTTCAAGTGTTGCGGTGCCATATTCTAAGCTATAAGTTTTTTGATGTGTAGCTCGAGGCAGTTTTCCTTGCTTTCGAACAAGGTGTAAACCACACCCCAATTGATAGGCTAGTGGAGCTGCCAAGAAAAAACCACGAGATTCAATAGCCACAATAGCATCAATTTTTTTACTCTGATATCGATCTATAAAAACATCAATGGCTGTTTTAAAAGAAGCTGGATCATTTAAGAGTGGAGTAATATCTCGAAATATAATACCCTTCTCTGGAAAATCAGGAACATCAACAATTTTCTGTTTTAAACTTTCCATAGATCAAAATAATAACAATACGCACAGGAAGAAGTCAATTTAGCGTTTAGTAACATAAACAGATTTTGTAAGATAAGGGATGGGATTATGAGCATCTCCATTTTTCCTCACTTCAAAATGGAGATGCGCACCTGTTGCATGACCACTACGCCCTACTTGTCCAATAACCTGTCCACGCAGAACTTTATCTCCAGCTACAACAAGATTAACCCTATTATGAGCATAAACAGTTGTGAACCCTCCTTTATGTGCTATGGCAATTAAATTTCCATAACCTGAAACCTCATTTCCGCTATAAATAATAACTCCTGATTGCACAGCTCGAATAGGTGTTCCTTCTGGAGCCTTAATATCAATGCCTTCATGCATTTTTCCCCATCTGCGTCCAAATGGGGAAGAAACCAATCCTAAAACTGGCCAAATAAAATCTCTCTTAGGTGCAAAATAATGTTTGGATTGAGAGGCAAGAAAAGCATCTCGTGTCATAACTGGAATGACGACTTGATCTCCTTCATTCACTGCATACTGGTTGTATTTTAAAATATCAGAAATAGTGAGCCCATAACGTCTACCTGCTTTTTCAAGATT
>CAYJUJ010000221.1:0-2919 GCA_964373325.1 uncultured bacterium | reverse complement strand
GTGGGGTATGATGCAGCTCTGAATCCACAAGATACAAAAACCCGTAACCAGGAAATATTCTTGTAATAATTTCTCCAGCAATGAAAACACCTAGGATACAAAAAAATAAGGTAGTTACAGCAAAAAGTATCTTTTTCACTTAGGTTTTAGTTTTTCAATAATGTAAGGGGTCAATATATCACCTGCTAAACGATGCCCCTTGTCACTAAAATGAGGATCAGAAGGAATAAAAAGCTCATGCCAATTCTGTGTTTTTCTAAACTGAGCTATCATATTCACACATGATACAGCATTTTCAGTACAAAAAGATTCTACAACTTGTTCGTACTTTGAAGGCACAGTAGCTATCTCTTTTCCATAAAATAACTCTCGTTCTTTAAACAAATGGCCAAAATAGCCTTCCAAAACCTTATAGTAATCAGGATCTTTTTTTGTATAAAGAGCTTGTGGCCATGGATACATAACAATCATAAGCTTTATGTTCGCATCTTCACATAAATCCTTAATTTTTTTCATGTTATGTTTCGCGAGTAAAATACCATTTTGAGCCCATCCTTTAAGGCTAGGCTCATGCCTGGTCCAATTGGGGCGAAGGAGAGTTTGAGTTTTTTTATCAAACTTAATCAGTTCATCTACCGAAATAATATTCTGTTCAAGAATGACCTTAAGTGGATCTGTGACCTCAGCATAACCGTAAAATCTTTCTTTGGTTTTGCTCAACCATGGAATAATTTTATCTTGAAAAAGAAGAGTGGTGGCACGAATAATACAAGATGAATTAGCAAGCTTCGTTAAAAAATTGCTCGAAAAAACCAATTGGTTAAATTGAAGAAATTCATCATTTTCATTAAATAAGGATGCATAATCATATAACACCTCATCTTGAACATCAGAACGATCGGTTGCTATAACAACCAGATCTATTTTATAGCCTTCCTCTAGTAATTGTTTAAGCCTTAAATAATACAGTAGTGGGGAATAAGAAGTGGTTCCTCCATTTAACACCTCCCAATCATATCCACTTTTTTTTAGATTTTGCTCAACAACTCCAGAAAAGGTTTCTTCTTGATTATAACCAATACCCTCTGTAAAAGAGTCACCCAAAAAAACGATTCTTCTTGTCTTGTCTGGAAATTTTCCAATTTGATGCTGGGGGATTTTATCTCTCCACCCCAAAGAGTTAGTAATAAACTTGAAATTCCTACCTGACCACCATGATCTTTCAATATTCAAATAAGGTCGACGTGGATGATGAAGGTATGGGTCCACCAAAGTTAAAAAACGATCACCATAAACTTTCCGGGTTATAAATTCAGCCGCTAGAAAAATAACAATAAAAAGACCTACCAAACCCAAAATATAAGTGGTTTTTTTCATATAAAAAACTAAGGAATAGGTTAACGACTTTCTATTAAAACTTCAACATTATAGATTTGACCAGCTTGGGGAAGAGGTAGGATATTTCCAGAAATGATTTTGTTATTAACTTTCATCTTACACATACCAGATTCAAGTCCGTGTGGGTTTAAAACATGAATTCTATATGTAGCTCCTCTAAAAATGCGCTTACAATAAAACTCTTTCCACTCTTTTGGAATGACAGGGTCTATTAAAAGCCCCTCATAAGTAGGCCGAATGCCTAAAATCCATTGGTGCGCAGCCATAAACATCCAGGCAGCTGTTCCTGTGTTCCATGTAAAAGTACCCTCTCCTATTTCTCTATTTCCAGATCCGTGACAATACTCTGCATAAACATAGGGATCTGCTTTATAAAGATCTGCTGTTTTAGCTAAATTAAAAGGGGTTAACTTTTTAAAAAGCTCGTAGGCCTCTCTTCCTTTTCTTGCTTTGGCATATGCCACAACCATAAAGGCTGCTGCATGAGAGAAAATAGCCGCATTTTCTTTTGTCCCTGGGGCAAAAGCCGTAATTCTTCCAATATGAGGATCATACTTTGTATAATGCGGAGCAAAAAGAAATGGACCAAAATCAGTTTCCAAAAATTTTTGAACGGCATTAATACAACTTTTCACTCGAATTTCAGGCGCCACCTCTGACAAAACCGCCCAGCTTTGGGGATTAAGAAAAATCTTTCCCTCTTGATTCTTATTTGAGCCAGTAATTTTTTCGTCATCAGTAAAAAGAGAGAAATACCACTCGCCATCCCAGGCTTCTTTATTAAGAATATCTGTGATTTTTTGAGCCTCTTTTTTAAATTTCTTAGCCCACTTGTTTCTCTTTAAAAATAAAGAGAGCTCTTCCATTTGGTGAAGAGCTCGAACATAAGCCATGGCTAACCAGACAGACTCTCCCTTTCCCTTAATACCACAACGATCAAAGGCATCATTCCAATCTGCTTTCCAAAAAAGGGGTAACCCATGGGGTCCATGAGCCTCTTTAAAATGCTCCATAGCTTGGACAAGGTGTTCCCACACAGTAGCCTCTTTGCCTTTTAAATAAGGGATTTTTTCTGAGAGAAATTTCATGTCTCCTGTTTCTTTAAGATAAGCTGTAACCATATAAGGAATCCAAACAGCCACATCCCCTTTTCCAAGAATTCCTGTATTTCCCCCAATCTCCCAAGGGCCTTCAATGTCAGAAAAACCCGCAACTGCATGCCCTGTTTCATACTGATTTTGAAGAAGTTTAATAATGTTTTTCCGAGCTTGAAGAGAGTCTAAAGGAATAATAGCCTCTGTATCCTGTGCTGTGTCTCTAAAACCACGCCCCCCTTCACCTGGATTATAAGGAGCAGCTGAGCGCCACTGTGTCACTTGAAGTAGCTGATACTTTCCCCAATAATTATTAATGAGGTTAAACTCTGGATCTGGAGTTTCAATGTGTAAAGTATTTAATCTTTCTTCCCAACTTTCTTTTACTTTTTTGAGCTCTTCTTTTGCCACGTCAAGATTTTGATAT
>CAYJUJ010000220.1:1792-2974 GCA_964373325.1 uncultured bacterium | reverse complement strand
TCCGATCTTAAAAATATAAAAAAACATTTTAAAGGCCGTAGAAAGAAGATCAGGGAGCAAACAGCAAAATGTGCCCTTACTCTTCTAGAAGAAACTATTAAAAAATGGAGGAAGTAAATGATAACAGAAACAGTGCGATCAGACAAAAATAAGGCTGTTGACCTAGCCGTGAGTGCAATCGAAAAACAATTTGGTAAGGGCTCTATCATGCGTCTTTCTAAAGATGCTTTGCCTACTGGACCAGTAGAGAGCATTTCAACAGGCTCTTTAGGCCTTGATTTAGCTCTTGGTATTGGAGGAGTTCCACGAGGGCGAATTGTTGAAATCTTTGGCCCAGAATCCTCAGGAAAAACAACTTTAACTCTTCACATCATCGCCGAAGCCCAAAAACAAGGTGGTATTGCTGCATTTGTTGATGCTGAGCACGCATTAGATGTTACCTATGCAAGAAAACTAGGTGTTAGAACAGACGACCTTCTTATTTCTCAACCTGATACAGGCGAGCAAGCTCTTGAAATTGCAGAAGTGCTTGTTCGAAGTGGTGCTATTGATGTTCTTGTTATTGATTCTGTCGCAGCCCTTGTTCCAAAAGCAGAATTAGAAGGCGATATGGGTGATTCTCACATGGGTCTTCAAGCAAGGCTTATGTCTCAAGCACTTCGAAAACTAACTGGTAGTGTTTCTCGCTCTAAAACAACCGTTATTTTTATAAATCAGCTCCGAATGAAAATTGGTGTTATGTTTGGCAATCCTGAAACAACAACAGGTGGCAATGCCTTAAAATTCTATTCTTCCATACGCCTTGATATTCGTCGTATTGAAACACTTAAAAAAGGAGACCAACCCGTTGGTTCCCGAACTCGGGTTAAGGTTGTGAAAAATAAAATTTCTCCTCCTTTCAAACAAGCTGAATTTGATATTCTTTATGGCTCAGGAATTAATAAACTAGGAGAAATTGTGGATGTTGCTTCTGAAAATGAAATTATCGTAAAACAGGGCGCATGGTATGCCTACAATAATGAAAAAATAGGGCAAGGAAGGGACAATACCATTGAGTTCCTAAGATCAAATCCAAAAGTAGGAGCAGACATTGAGAAAAAAATTCTCTCTTATTATGGTCTAGGAACGGGAAAAGTAATGCCCTCTTCAAAAAAAGATTGGAAACCTGTCACTAAGAAATGA
>CAYJUJ010000220.1:0-1692 GCA_964373325.1 uncultured bacterium | reverse complement strand
GGGAAAAGTAATGCCCTCTTCAAAAAAAGATTGGAAACCTGTCACTAAGAAATGAAACTTGAAGAAATTCGAAAACTCTTCATCGATTATTTTAAATCAAAGGGGCACACAGAAGTTGCAAGCGCCCCTTTGATTCCTCACAACGACCCCACCCTTCTTTTTGTTAATTCTGGCATGGTTCAGTTTAAAAATGTTTTTCTGGGAACTGAAAAGCGAAGTTTCAAACGTGCTGTTTCTTGTCAAAAATGTGTGCGTGCTGGTGGAAAACATAACGACCTTGAACAAGTAGGCCACACCCGCCGCCATCATACTTTTTTTGAAATGCTTGGTAATTTTTCTTTTGGAGATTACTTTAAAAAAGAAGCGATTGAGTTTGCATGGGAATTTATAACAAAAAAACTAAAACTTTCAGAAGAAAAGCTAACTGTTTCTGTGTTCAAGGATGATCAAGAAGCATTTGATATTTGGCATAAAACTATTGGAATCCCTACTTCTAAAATTTACAAATTTGATGAAAAAGATAATTTTTGGGCCATGGCCGATACAGGCCCTTGTGGTCCCTGTTCAGAAATCTTTTACGATATGGGTAAGTTTGCTGGTTGCGGTAAACCCACCTGTGAAACAGGATGTAGCTGTGACAGATACGTTGAAATTTGGAACCTTGTCTTCATGCAATATAACCGAGATGCCAAAGGAAAACTTTCAAATCTTCCAAACCCTTCCGTTGATACAGGAATGGGGCTTGAGCGTGTAGCGGCAGCTCTTCAGGCAGTTACGAGTAATTATGAAATTGATCTTTTTAAAACCCTATTTCGATCCATTGAAAAGGTCACTCACAAAAAATATGGGGGTACTCAAAAAACAAGATTAGCATTTCGTGTTATTGCTGATCACGTTCGAGCTGCAACCTTTCTCATAGCAGATGGCATTCTTCCCTCTAATGAAGGAAGGGGTTATGTGCTTCGTCGAATTATGAGAAGGGCACTTCGCTACGGGCAGTTTTTAGGTGTTACGAAACCTTTTCTTTACAAAGCTTCCGAACAACTCATTCTTCTTATGAAAGATGCTTATCCAGATCTTAAAGAAAAGAAAAATTTTATTGAAAAAATCATTTTAACTGAAGAAGAAAAATTTTTGATGACGCTTGAAAGAGGATTGTCACTTTTTTCTTCTCACTGCCATGAGCTTCGTTCTCATAGAAAAAAAGAAATTCCAGCTGACATTATTTTTAAACTCTATGATACCTATGGTTTTCCCTTAGACTTAACCCGCATTTTGGCTGAAGAGCAAAAGATGACTATTGATGAAAAAGGTTTTGAGGAACTTATGAAAATCCAGCGTGAGCGAGCCAAAGCCTCTTGGAAAGCATCCCCCAAATTTAAAGAAATCTATAAAACACTGGGTGAAAAAGATATCAAGTGCCGCTTTGAGGGCTACAAGCATTTAGAAACGACCTCTACCCTCCTTTATATTGTCAAAGGAGAAAAACTTGCCCCAGAGGCAAAAGAAAATGAAGAAATAGAACTCATTTTTGATAAAACTCCTTTCTATGCAGAAGCGGGTGGCCAAGTAGGCGATCAAGGTATTATCACTGCTAGTCATCCCCGACTAGATCGGGGATCCATCCTCATTGAAATCTCAGATACTTTTTCTCCATTAGAAGGAATCATCAGTCACAAGGGCATTATCAAA
>CAYJUJ010000219.1:0-2981 GCA_964373325.1 uncultured bacterium | reverse complement strand
GAGGAAGATAAAGGATCGTTGTAAGTGTAAGTTGGTATGGTTTTTGCTGGGGTACAATTGCTAGTTTTTTAGGAGGTGTTCAATGAAGTGTGTGTGTAAAGTTATTGGTTCCATTGTTCTTGTTGTTTTGAGTTTTTCAAATCTCTTCGCTTCTGATGGTGTTGTTCCTGGGCGACACATTGTTGTTTTCCAAGACTGGGTGGGAGATGCAGGCTCTCGTGCCAATCAATTAGCCAATTTACATGGCCTTGGTTTGGGGCATGTTTATAAACATGCCATCAAGGGATTTGTAGCGACCATTCCATCTCAAAGATTAAATGATGTAAAAAATGACATAGATGTGAAATATTTATCCCCTGACAAGCTTGTTTCAGCATTTGAACCAGGTAATAGAGGGAAAGCGCCAGGTAAACCACCTCCAAGTCCACAGCCAGTACAGGTTTTGCCAACGGGTATTAATCGTGTGAATGCAGAGCTTAGTTCAATTGCTCTTATTAATGGAATAGATCAACGTGTGAATGTTGATGTGGCTGTTATTGATACGGGTATAGATAAATCTCATCCAGATCTCAATGTCGTGGGTGGAGTTAGTCGTGGGTGGAGTTAATTTTGCGGGTGGCAATCCAATAAGTTTTAGTGATGGCAATGGCCATGGTACACACGTAGCAGGAACCATTGGTGCACTTGATAACTCCATTGGTGTTGTAGGAGTAGCTCCAGGAGCTCGTCTTTGGGCTGTTCGGGTTCTTAATAATCAAGGTAGTGGTTTTCTTTCAGATGTGATTGCTGGTATTGATTGGGTCACACAAAATGCTGCAACTATTGAGGTAGCCAATATGAGTTTAGGATGGACTGGTGGAGATACTGATCCTAACGATCCAGCTCATGATGCCATTCGAAGGTCTGTAGCGAAAGGGGTTGTGTATGCTGTAGCGGCTGGCAATAGTGCTAAAGATGCAGCCGGTTTTGCGCCTGCATCCTACGATGAAGTTATAACAACTTCTGCCATTGCAGATAGTGATGGACTTGGTGGAGCATTCGGACCAGCAACGAGTTATGGAAGTGATGATAGTTTTGCAACATTTAGTAATTTTGGTGCAGATGTTGATTTGGCTGCTCCTGGTGTTGATATTTTATCAACACTTCCGGGGGGAAAATATGGCAAGCTTAGTGGTACCAGTATGGCGAGCCCTCATGCTGCCGGAGCAGCCGCACTTTATACAGTTCTTTATGGTAAGCCTTTTGATTCTTTAGGAGTTGAAGCTGTGAGGACCGGGCTTATTCAATTTGGAATTCCTCAACACTCAGCAGAAGGTTTTACTGGGGATCCAGATCTTTTTCCAGAGCCTTTAACAAATGCTCAATTTTAATTAGTTGGGGATCTACTTGACAAAGTTTTGGGCGTTCAATAAGTCTTCTTCACCCTCTCCTCAAGTCCTCTCCCATCAAGGGAGAGGAAGCATAAGGAGGGGGTAATCATTAAGGAGGGCTCGATCATGAAAAAAATAGTTTTAGGTTTTGTTGCATTACTTATTTCATTGCCAGTGTGGAGCGCTGATGTTTTTACCGTCAGTGGAGATGATGATTCCGATCTCAATCTTGGTAATGTTAAATTAACTCTTGAATTAAAAGATGGTGTTACTAAAAAAACTAAAAATAAAAGATTTACAAAAGTAAGAGTCAGTAGACCAAGCCGCCGTGGTGAAAAATCATTTGAAGCCTGGTGTTCTCTGAGTGGTGAAGTAAGTTTAGATAAACAGGAAAGCAGTGTTGGATGTGGACTTTATGAAGACACGGTTAGTAACGATGATGATGAGTCATTAGGATTTAGTGTTCTGCAGAGACGCAATGTTGGTGTAAGAGAGCCAGAGTTTGTTTTTACAGGATTGTCCTATATGGGGGATGGAACCATTTTTGATGATGAACTCAAAGTTCTTTTTGGTAATAATTATGATCTTGAACAAATTAGATATGCTGATTCTACTGATGTTGCTCTAGAGGGAGCTCTAGAAAATACCCCTGAGCAAAGCCCTTTTGTATTATTAGCTTTAGTTGGAGATTCTTTAAAAGGTTTGTTAGGACGCCTTGTTTATTCAGATGATCTTGAAGCTACCGTTAAAGTTAAAGCCGTTGAATTCAGTGTTTCTGAAAAAATGAATTTAGGCCTTACACTTCGAGTGGGTCGAGACGCTGATCATGGAGTCAGTGTAGGATCACGCCCTTCTCTTCTCAAAGATCCAAAAGATTTGAGCAAGGGGCTCACCTCTTCTGAAACGATTTTAGAAAGAGCAATCAAAACTCTTCCAAAACAATAATCAGGAGCATGCTATTTCAAAACTGTGAAGTGAGAGATGTTTATTCAGCTCTCGAAGAAGAGTATGGGGCAATTTCTACCAATGCTGGTCTCATAGATATTCCTTGGAAAAAGGTTATTCGTGTTGAAGGTGCTGATTCAAAAAGTTTTTTGGATCGAATGCTTTCTAATAAAATTGTGGATCTTAAACCTAATCAGGGTTGTCACGCCACTTTACTCAAACACACAGGGCATATGATTTCTGATCTTCACGTTCTTTGTTTTGAAAACCATTTTTTACTTATTACTGATTTTATGAATTTAGAGGCAACGCTTAATGCTCTCAACAAATTTATTGTAGCAGATCAAGTAGAAGTTTTTGATACGACATCTCTTTGGGCAGTTCTTTCTTTAATGGGGGTTCAGTCACCCTCCGTAATAGAGCGATGGGCCCGTATTCAGTTGCAAAATGGTTTTGATCATGGAGCAGTTCATGGTTGCCATGTTTATCGGTTTTCTTATTCACTTTTTCCTGGTTTTCATATTCTTGTTCCCAGGGAAAAAATTCAAGATGTAAAAGCAGAGCTTGTGAGAGAGGGGGCAGTTTCTGTTGGCTTTAATACCTTGCAAATGCTGCGTATTGAAGCAGGCCTTGCTTGGTATCCAAGTGAGATTGGAGATAAGACAA
>CAYJUJ010000218.1:0-2988 GCA_964373325.1 uncultured bacterium | reverse complement strand
CTAAAAGCATATTCAATAGCCGGAATAAAAGTGTAAGCGGTTTTTGTATCTGGAAAACTACCATTGCCACCTGGTTTTGCAGCGCCGAGATTTAAATGAACTCTTAATTGTTTTGTAAAATGTTTTGTGAAAATAACGCTAACCCCGCCATCCAATGTTCCACTTCCAAAACCACCCTCTTCATCACCGGTTGGAAATTTTATAGCAGTTAAAACAGCTACAGCGGGAGAAAATGGTGTTTCTTCAGAAACTTTAAATTTAAGTGTTGTAATGAGATCTCCCACTTGGAAGTGGTTTTTTTTAGCGTCAAAAACTTTTTTTCCATCTACAGTCAAGGTTTGTGCATATTGGTTATCAGGAAAATTTCCTCGACCACCAGAAGAACCGGTAACTGCTTTTTCAAATGTGTTTTTAAAACCATCCATTCGGCCTGCAGAATAATGAAAGCCTCTGGCATAAATCCCAGCCTCAATTTCATCGGTTAAACCATAATTGAAAATGACATACCCCTCTAAAACTTCGTAATCAAACTGCCCATCAAACCTTCCTTCAGTTTCTCTGTAAAAAACAGTAGAAAAGTTTCCACCCACTCGGATTCGATCTGTACCTTCCGATAAATTGTCAGCTGTTGTTGTTGGCATGAGAAGGAAAAGATTTCTTCCTGTGTAGAGATTGATGTATTGAATTAAATTATGAAGTTTTGAAGAATACCATTTTTTATAAAGTGGATTTAATTTTCCTTCAAGCCAAAGGGGCTCTTTAAAAATATCAAGATCATCTCCATTATTAGGAAGTGTGAGATCTGGATCTCGTGAAAGTGTTGTGACATTTCTTGTTAGTTTCAAAATAGTCACAGGTATTGCCAATTTGTTTTCAATATTTTTTTCAACGAGTGGTGGAAGATTTTCAGAATAACTTAAGTTAAAAATAATCAAGGAGACAGCCACTTTCAGGGACAACCTCATTCTTGCATATTTCATAGTCGCGATTTCGTATCAAATGGTTAAAAACTAGTCAAATAAAAATATTTTTATGTTTTTTTCACTAAAAACTATTGACATAGATTTGTGATTTATGTTTTTATTGAGCGGGTTTTGGGTAGCGTCGGTTGTGTAATTCAAGGAGGTGTGTATGTTTCGTCGCTTTTCCTTATCATTAATCGCATTAAGCCTAGTTGTTTTTTCTGCAGAAGCTCGTGACCCAAATCTTTCCAAAATTGAACTTTACGTTGAAAGAAATGGTACTCATCAAAAAGTTGAGAATAATAGTAATATCACGCTTGATCCAGTTACGATTGTTGATGTTGATATTAGAGGGTTTGATCGAAATGGACGAGGGCTGCAGAATTTCGAATACAATCCAGAAGTTCTTGTGATTGGAACTGATCCCAATCAATACTATTCTGCATATCTAGAAAGACTTGACCCCAGAGGGCAGCATTATCGTTTATTTATAGAAGCTGATTTAAATGCTCGCTTTTTTGTGAGGATTTTTGATCGTAACAATAGAAGTGTTCGAACACAGTTTAGTGTTCTTGCAAAATACACTCTTGCTCAAATTAAAATGTATTTGGAAGATGAAGGTTTTCATCGTTATCTAACAGATGGTGAAACGGTGACAATGGAGCCAGATGGAACTCTTACTTTTGAAGTGCGTGGTTTTGATGACACGGGTCGTCAGCTTGATAAGTTTAGTTTTGATCCGAAAGTTACAGTTAGAGGGGGTGATCATTCCTACGTAAGGTTAGAAAAACTACCAGGATTGGGACTTCATTATCGTCTCATTGCCGATGGACATGAGCATGATCGCTTTGAAGTTGTAGTCCACGATCACTCAAGACACGATTTAGAAAAACGCTTCTATATTGTGAGCAGACATCCAGTAAGACCTGTAAGTCGGCTTGAAATGTACAGGGATGGAACTGAGCCTTTAAGATATGGTGAAACTGTTTTTCTTGAAGAAGGATCTTCTCTTTCATTTACCATTCGTGGTTTTGATGATAGGGGAAGGCAGCTTCGAAAAGATCAGTTTGCCCCAGTTGTTGAACTTCGAAACTATTCAGGTGATCCAAAAGATGCCTATTTGGAAATACAAGCGGGCAATGAACATGCCTATCGTCTTTATTTTCAACGTGAAAGACCAGAACTGGGTCGATTGCAAGTAGCAGTTTGGGATAGAGATGGAAGGCTTCAACCTCAATCGGTGTATGTGACTACAAGAATGCCAGAACCTCCTCAAAATCCACAAATTAAAGTAACACAGTCTGACAATGATCCTGCTATTACCTCCATTCGATTCAGAGGAGTTTTAGAAGATTTTGCGGGTGATGTTACAGGACAGGTTGAAGCAACTCATCCAAGGGCTAGGGCTGCTATCTATTCTGTAAAAGTTCAAAATGGACAATTTTTAACAGATCGAATCAGTTTACCTTCAGGTGGGATTACAACAATTAAGCTCGTTTTTAGAAATCGTTTGGGAGATCAAATTGTAAGTGAAGGATATGCACGCAATGGCATATCTGGTTTTGAAGGTTTTAAATCAACAACTTACGAAAGGGGTCGTTAAAGTTAAAAAAGCTCTCTGATACGGTTACAACCACAACCACCACTATCCCTCTTTTGTAACCGTATCCTTAGTTCACTGGGGTCTGGCCGCCTTTCAGACTCCAGTGAATTCCTTTTAGTATCTATATTCACTATATCGGATTTTTTGGGTTTCTTAAAGTCCTTGAGTTAACTAAGGTTAAAGAGCGCGCTTGTCAAGTACTGATCTTGCATTTCGTTCGGAAAGAAAACCTAATTTTTGACCGTGTGAAATAAGTTTATGCACTTCAGCTGTGGAGAGTTTTTTAACTCCACCTAATTGATGAGCTTTCCATAAAATCTCTGCTGCATGTTCTACTTTTTCTAATTTGTTGTAAGCCTCAAATAAAGTTTTTCCAACTGTCACAGATCCATGGTGAGAAAGAATAATGGCATCATGATTTTG
>CAYJUJ010000217.1:0-2995 GCA_964373325.1 uncultured bacterium | reverse complement strand
TTTAGGAAACCCCGATTCCGGCAGCCCGAAGGGCTTTCTCTGTAATGGCTTCTGTTTTACAACAATCAAGCAATTTCCCATCCACTACAACGGCTGGAACTTTTTTTATTCCATATTGCTTTGCTTTATCCTTACATTCATTGGTACTACACCCCTTATTTAAGTCATAGACAATGACTTCACATGATGGACAGGCTATCTTTTTAACAAGTTCAACAGCTGGATCACAAACTGAACACCCCGATGTAAAGACTTCTACTTTTCTTTTTGTTCCCATGATTTTTCACCCCCTTTCAAGATTTGCAGGAAGAACATTCCCCCTGCTTGAGTATGTTTTTTTTCTTATTCACCAAATTCCAAATGGATGCGCCGATCAAAAGCCCCACAGATACATACGTAACGATTAATGAAGGAAACCAATAGTGCCCGGCATAAATGCCCACCGCTCCAAGGCTACCCATGATCAATGATCCATATTTTTTGATTTTGGTGGATTCATAAAAAAGCCCTAAAAGAGCCAAGAGAAGAAAAATAATCGTTAAAGGTTGAATTACAGCTTCACTTGCAAAAAAACTAAGTCCCAAGGCACTTAAAAGTGCTGCTATTGCTGGATAACACGCAGGACAAAAAACGCTGGGAAAGATGGCAATCACTGTTGCTGGAATGGCAATAAAAAATGCCAACATTCCTTTTTTGGATGGTTCTTTTGGGAAGGCTTTTAAAATTTCATCTCTTGAAGGGGCACCCGTTATCTGACAGCTTGAGGTTCCAGAAAGAGTGGTTAGCCCTGTTTTGACGTCTACCCCATTTATTAAAACGCTTGGGGAAGGAAAACCTTTAAGATCAGAAGATATATTTTTTCCATTTATATCGATTTCATTCCATTTTAAAGGTAATCTAAGTTTCGATAAGACTTCCTTAATGTTATTTCTTGCTTTATCCACATTGGGACAGCCTTCAAAATATAAAAGATCAATTTTGATATTCATAAACACCTCATCTTTCTTCTTCTAAGCTCTTAAGTATGGGACAATGATCTGTTGTTTGTTCTCGATGACACGTTTGGACAAGCCCCTTTAAAACTCTTCTAATAGCTTCTAGCCGTTTTATTTTTATTTCAACGTCTTTGAGTCTTACTTCTGCTTTGCTTTGAATATCTCCACACCGGGCTTTGGAACTGATCCTTAAATCTAAAAGAGAAGAGATTTCTTTTAAGGAAAACCCAAGTTCCTGAGCATTCTTAATAAACCGAAGCCTTTTTAAAGACTCTTCATCATAGACCCTGTATCCAGAAGTTTTTCTACTTTTAGGGGAAAGAAGCCTTCTTCTTTCATAATATCGCAAGGTTTGAATATGAACCCCTATTACCTTGGCTGCTTGCCCTATCGTATAAACTGTTTCCATAATTCACCTCTCAATACTAATCATACACCTTATACCTAAGTATAGGGTCAAGAGAATTCTAAAAAATGGCACTTTAGAAAAATTGGACTGTAGAGACGTTTAATGAAATAAATGTTTGGTTGTTTTCTTAAGATCCAGTATTCTTGCAAAGATGACATGAGGGGTTGAGCCCATTGCACTGTTGTATATGAAGATGTTGTTTATTGCAAATAAACAACATTTAAATCTAATTATTGACATTTATGCAATTGAATTGCAAAATATATAAGCATGTGGATAGACAGAGAAATTGAGCCAATCTTAATAAAAACAGCCTCTCAAAGACCGGCCTTAATTTTGACAGGATACAGACAGGCAGGAAAGACGAGTTTATTCAAAAAATGTTTTCCACAACATCATTTTGTTTCTTTGGACCTCCCCATTCGGGCACAAGAAGCGGAAGAATCCGGCGATGAATTTTTAAAAACTCAGGGTGAGCCTTTGATTATTGATGAGGTTCAATATGCGCCTAATCTTTTTCGTTATTTAAAGGTCTCCATTGATCAAAAAAGAGATCACTATGGACGGTATTGTTTAACGGGATCTCAGAAATTTTCTTTAATGGAAGAGGTGACAGAGAGCTTAGGAGGGAGGGCGGCTATATTAGAATGTCATTCTCTGTCTCACTGGGAATTAGAAAAGTGGAGTGGAAAAACAGCAGAAGGCACACAACTTTTAGAATGGATTCTTAAGGGGGGCTATCCTGAGCTTCATACGCAAGAGTTAGATCCAGAACGATTTTTTTCAGATTATGTATCTACGTATCTTGAAAGAGATGTAAGACAAATTATTCAAGTTCGCAATCTCAGAGATTTTAATCGATTTATGAGATTAGCGGCTCTCAGAACTGGACCATTACTTTCGTTAAGTTCTTTTGCATCTGATTTAGGAAGGAGTCCGAATACCATTAAAAAATGGCTTTCTGTTTTGGAGGCTTCTAACATTATTTTATTGCTGGAGCCTTATTTTACAAATTTAGGAAATCGTGTCATTAAAACTCCTAAACTTTACTTTTTAGATACGGGTCTTGCAAGTTATCTTTGTGGAATACATTCTTCAAATGAACTTCGTTCAACCGGTTTATTGGGTGCTTTATTTGAGACCCATGTGGTGGGACAAATGGTTCGATGGTATTCCAATCGGGGGAGAAAACCTGAATTTTATTTTTATAGAGATCATTATGGTCATGAAGTTGATTTTGTTATCCCTGTAGGAAGAAAATTGAAACTTTTTGAATGTAAATTTAGTGAATCTCCCTCTGAACATGTGAGAGGATTTGAAGAAATTGAAAAATTAGTTGGGAGTGAAAATATTCTTTCGAGAAATATTATATCTTCTGCCCGTGGCATGAGAAAAACAAATAAAAACAATATGACTATCTCTGATAGTGTGGAATTAAAAATCTTGGAATAAATGATTATAGTGACCCCCTATTAAAAATCGACGCAGCCCGAAAAAACTGCACAACGGGTGATCAAGTTGTGAAGTTCTTGCCATCTGTAGTGCTCCCCATTTAAACCGGACAGTTTGAGTTGGCTCCTAACAGATAGGA
>CAYJUJ010000216.1:0-3025 GCA_964373325.1 uncultured bacterium | reverse complement strand
CTCGCAATGACGAATCGTAAGCCTGACGGTTTTATTCAAATGCCCTCCCCAGTGCTTAGATCAAAGTTTTTCAAGTATAGATAAAAACTGTTCGCAATTTAGAATTTTAATGCCATGAGCCATTTGTGGAACATCAAGGGGTGCCACCACGATACATTGAACAAAGGGATACTCTTCTTTAAATGATTTGATGCCTCTTAAATCTGAGGCAGAAATTACTTTCTTGTATTTACACTCAAGTCCCATCATAACCTCCTTCCCCTTCGATATGAGAAGATCAATTTCAGCGCCATGGCTCGTCCGCCAAAAATGCAAGTTCCAATCCTTATTATAATACATATTTATTCTGTATACTTCTTGTATAACCCATTGCTCGAACAGCTTTCCTGATTCTAAGGCACTGGGTGGATTCGAAATTGTTTTAAGAAGACTTCTTGTGACACCATTATCAAAAAAATAAAACTTAGGACTGTGACTCATGCGTTTACGCACGCTTCTCAAAAAAGGTCTCAAAAAAAAACCAATGAGGGTATCTTCTAAAATCGAATAATATTCACGCACCATGTGATACTCCACGCCACAATCCCGTCCCACAGCAGACAAATTTACTTGTTCAGAAAATTGAGCACTCGCTACTTCTAGAAAATTTTGAAATCCAACCAAACTCCTCACAAGCGCTTCTGCCTTGATTTCCTCGGCCAAATAAGTTGTCACATATGAACGCAACAATTCTTGTGCTAGCTCTTCCTTGTTCTCTAATAAACAGGTATAAATTTTTGGAAGAGACCCATAACGCATAATCCAATCTAGACGGAAATGCTGCTTTAATTCAGTTTGTGTCAGCGGATACATGGAACGATAGATGGCCCTTCCACCCAGAAGATTTGAAAAACCATGTCTTAACTTACGAGCGCTAGAACCTGACAGGGCAAACTGCAATTCTGAATATTTATCCATCAGAGATTGAACAACATCTAAAATTATTGGAACCCTTTGCACCTCATCAATAATAACCATGCCTTTCTTATCAGTGGCTTCAATTTGACGAAGTAGGAGATTTGGATCTTTTGTGTAGTCCAGCTGATTTTGAGGATTCAGAAAATCAATATTTAAAACAATATTCTGAAGCTCCTTGAGCAAGGTGGTTTTACCCACCTGACGTGCTCCAAATAGAAAAAAGCTGTAATGAGGAATATCTTGCGTTAAAATTCTCTTAAACATAACTACAATATACCGTGTATATTATAATTAGTCACTATATTATACACGCCTAATAAGGAACATTCGCTGACGCCTCACTGTCATTCTGAGGCCTTAGCCGAAGAATCTCCTATTGGGGATCCTCGGCTCTCGCTCAGGATGACAGGAGACGCGCTCAGGATGACAGGAGACGCGCTCAGGATGACAAAAAAAAATAACAATGAAATCAATGGGTTCCGTCATCGCATAGTGATGAGATTGTCACAGTTCACCCTCACCTCAGTCCTCTCCCATCGAGGGAGAGGAAGAATAAAATTAATTATGATAAGGTTTTTGGGTGAGGGATTTTTTGAAGACTAAACGCAAAGGCGTACCTTTAAAACCAAATTCTTCACGTAAACCATTTTGAAGATATTGCTTATAAGAATCCTTAAGCCCCTCTGCAGGTTTTACTTTGAAATAGAAAAAGGGGGGCGCCACATCTATCTGGGAAAGTCCAAAAAAACGAGGTCTTCTACCTCTATAAACAGGTGGGGGTAACTCCTCCAGTTTTTTTTGTAGAAAAAATTCTAACTCTTCACTTTCAACTTTTTTGCGCCTTTCTTCTAAAAGAAGTACTGCCAAGTTTAATAATTTAGAAACTCTTTGCCCTGTCAGTGCAGAAATGAAAATAAGAGGCACCCAACTTAAATTTGGATAAAAATACCTAAAATCTTTTTCAAATTTTTGTGCTGTCTTTGTATCTTTTTCTACCAGATCCCATTTGTTCACAAGAATCATAAGAGAGGCTCCACTTTCAACAACAAAATTGGCAATACTTGCATCTTGCTCAACGACCCCAGCTTCTCCATCTATTACAAGAAAAATAACATCCGCCCGCAAGATTGCTTTTTGAGAGCGATTCACTGAGTAAAACTCAACTGGTGTATCCACTTTACCCCTTCGACGAATTCCTGCTGTATCAACTAAAGTATAAAGAGTGTTATTTTTAATAAGATACGTATCAATGGCATCGCGCGTTGTGAGAGCTTCCGGACTTACAATGCAGCGATTTTCACCGAGCAATTTATTAACTAAAGTAGATTTTCCAACATTAGGGCGACCTACGATAGCAATTCGAACTTCTTCTTCAATTTTTTCTTGGGGATCCTTCGTTTCACTCAGGATGACAGAAGAAGACGTAGACGAAAGGGCAGAGGCTACATCGTCTAATAAATCTCCAACACCTAAATTGTGTTCTGCGGAAACAGGGTAAAAAGAATCAACTCCTAATTTATAAAAATCTAAAACTCTATTTTCATGAGTTGGATCATCCATTTTGTTAATAACAAAAAAAATCTTTTTCTCTTTTCGTCGGAGAAGATCTAATATTTCTTCATCAGTTGGGTGGAGCCCCTCTTTGCCATCTAATACAAATAAAAGGATATCACTTGATGCCAGAGCTAAATCAATTTGCTCTTGCATAAGGCGCTGGATCCCAGACTTCTCTGGGATGACAGAGGAGGATGGTTCTAAGCCCCCTGTATCAATGAGCAAAAATTTCTTTGACTCCCAATAAACAAAGGCCTCGTGCCGATCTCTGGTAACACCTGGTTGAGGCGAAACAATAGCACTTCTTTTTTTTAAAATTCGATTAAATAAAGAAGACTTTCCAACATTGGGGCGACCAATAATAGCTACTTTTTGGTAAATCATACTTCAAGTACTTTGAGCGCATGCTTTGCTGCATCTTGCTCTGCCTCCTTCTTACTTCGACCACAGCCATTGGCAAGCACACTTCCCCCAAACATAATTTTAACTTGAAATACTTTATCATGATCAGGCC
>CAYJUJ010000215.1:0-3035 GCA_964373325.1 uncultured bacterium | reverse complement strand
AGCCGCTGAAAGCGTTATTGATGCTTTTAGGGGCCTTGATGCATATATTCTTGTCCAAGAATTTATTAAAGAAGCACATGGCTCTGACATCCGCTGTTTTGTTATTGGCAATAAGGTTGTTGCTTCCATCATGAGAACAGCAAGGGATGGAGAATTCCGATCTAACATCCACCGTGGAGGAACCGCCAAAGAAATAAAAATCACACCTGAAGAAAGAATTACTGCTACTCGTGCCACAAGAGCTATGGGGCTTAATGTAGCTGGGGTTGATATGATCCGCTCAAACCATGGCCCTCTTGTGATCGAGGTCAATTCCTCTCCTGGTCTAGAAGGTATTGAAACGGCTACTCAAAAAGACATCGCAACAATGATTATTAAATTTGCTGAACAAACAGCCCGTCCTGGAAAAACAAAAACCAAAGGAAAAGGTTAAAGACAATTAGGCGCGGGTAGAACTCAAGAACCATGAGTGAGTCTCTTTCTTTATCAAAAAAAATTCATAAAAGCCTTGAGGCATGTTGGAAAGAAGGTGTTTCAGCAAACCTCATGATGGGTATTTTAGACTATTATCTGATTCCATATGCTCTCTTCCTAGGAGCCTCAACAAAGCAAATTGGATACCTTTCCTCCTTACCCCATCTTTTGGCCGCTTTTGCTCTACTTGTATCAACACGAGAAATACTGCGTTCAGGAAGTAGACTCCTTTTTCTAAAACAAGGAATGTTGCTTCAAGCAACTCTTCTTCTGCCTGTGGCACTTCTTGTTTTTACTCCCTTCTTGTGGAAAATCGAAATCCTCATTGTCCTCATTGTTTTACATCGAGTCCTAAACAATTTAATGGCATCAGCGTGGGGAAGCCTTGTCAGTGAATACTTACCCCCTGAAAAAAGAGGCCTTTATTTTGGCTGGCGTTCACAAATTACAGGGGCTGCAGGCCTTATAGGTGTTGGCTGTGCTGGCTTAACCCTTTTCTTTATGAAGAAAATTTCTCATGAGCTTGCATTTTTTACTTTGTTTTCAGCAGCAGCATTATTTCGATTTATTTGTATTTATTATATTTCCCAGATGGTTGACCTACCCTTGCATCACTCTAAAGAACATCACTTTACTTTTCTCATGTTTTTAAAAAGATTTAAGGAAAGTAACTTTGTGAAATTTATACTCTTTGTAGCTGCGATTACTTTCGCAACGCACATTGCTGCCCCTTACTTTAGCGTTTATATGTTAAGAGATCTTAAATTCAACTACGCCACTTACATGTGTGTCCATATTGCAACTATTATGGGGGGTCTTATTGCCTTTCCTATTTGGGGAAAACACGCCGATGTTGTTGGAAATGCTAAAATACTAAAAATAACAGGGGCTCTGATTCCCTTAATCCCCCTCTTTTGGCTCTTCTCTAGTAATATTTTTTATCTCGTTGCTGTAGAAGCGGTGAGTGGATTTATTTGGGGGGGATTTAATCTTTGTGTTCTCAATTTTATTTATGAATCGGTAACTCCACCCAAAAGAGTGCGGTGCCTTAGTTATTTTAATTTAATCATTGGTGTCGCTATTTTTTTAGGTGCGACTCTTGGAGGCTACTTGGCTGAACACCTTCCGCCACTTAAAGGATTTTCAATTCTAACCCTCTTTCTTCTTTCAGCCATGCTTCGAATGCTAGCTCATTTATTTTCATCTAAGCATTTCCGTGAAGTAAGAACGACACATCAAAAAGTTTCAAGTTTAAGACTCATGTCTAGCGTTATCGGTATTAGGCGAATTTTTTGATTGGACCCCGGGCTATAGTATGCGAACACGTGTTGGCAAGGGACAAGTTCCCTTACGTGGATAGACATATTGAGAAAAAGCAGGCTCCAGGAGCTTTGAAACTCCCGAAGCCTGCCTTTGAATTACATAGGCAGCAAGCATACATCAATGATGAGCTTTAAGATCAAGCAAGCTGCCGATACAGCCAGCCATTTCAGATGAGCTGGTATTTGCTTTGATTGATTTTTATTTTCCATCCTGCGAAAAGCAGTTATGGATGCTAATTTGAGAGAAGATGAACGAAGGTGTGAATTGAGAATCTTACACCTGTGAAGCAGCTTTTTTAATAGGCTCTACTTTTGTGGCCAAAGCAATGACTTGATCTACGTGAACCTCAAATCTGGTTGACCACATAAGCCCTAAGCCATAGCTATCAATATTGACCTTTTTCCATTCATCATTAGTTTTAGGATAGCAATAGACAGCCTTTAGAGAGCTTAAGTCAGAATAATAGCGATTCCCATCAGACGCTTCTATGACCACTAACCCCAATCTTGGGGCTGATATATTTAGAATTACTGGAGTGGTGGAACCCATGGCATCTCCTTTCCTTCTATGGCACGTTTCCATGCGAGTTCTAGTTCTTTTTGTCTCTCTTTACACCATTCTTTAATCAACTTTTCTGCTCTTTTTCCTAAATCCCCTTCCATGCAATTTCCTAAAAGATCAAATATCGCCTCTCTTCCCGCATAGCGGGCATGGAGGTGAGGGGCTTTGTGTTTTTGAGTATCAAACCAATACATATAAATCATTATACCAAAAAATTCAGATATGCGGGGCACAAAATTTTCCTTCCTTCTTTTGCATAACTTTAACAAGGCTTACCCAAATATTCAATAGCCTTAGCCTTGAAAGGTTTGAGAATTTAGGTGATATTTCCATTCATGATGCAGATATCCAAAGAGTGGCCAACATTTCATGATCTCCTAATGGCATATAGGAGTTGCCGAATTCACAAGCCTGCAAGTTCTTCTCAGATTCATTTTGAAAGTCGTCTTGGGGAAAATATCAATTATCTTTTAAAAACAATTCATTCTGGAAAATATAGGCCATCGCCTTGGAGCCCAGGCTATAGTACGCGAACACGTGTTGGCAAGGGACTCGTTCCCTTACGTGGATGGACCGATACCAAGCATTGGGAATTTGAGAAGTAAAGACAAGCTTCAGATAAAATGATTGACATATAGTTAAAATACCGAGTAATATAACTATATGTACATCAAACG
>CAYJUJ010000214.1:0-3036 GCA_964373325.1 uncultured bacterium | reverse complement strand
CTGAAAAAGTGTGTTATTAGTACTTGGCTTTTGTCATCCAGAGGCGAAGCCGAAGGATCGATATTAAGATGGTATTTACACTACAGACTTGGTTTGAATAACTACCCAGATCGTTCTAAAATTTATTGAAAATCAAAGTGCAGATAATAACCTTGAGGATTCCAGTTATTGTGGCCTCACAAATTTTTCTTAAGCTGGATTGAGAAAAACCAAGTGGAATTCAAATATCCGATTGACTTTTTATGGATAGTCTTGAAAATTGGCCTCAATATGAAACTCTTATCGATCAAAAGGTATTGGAGCACAGTTATTGAAATATGCGGAGAAAGTTGGCAAAAAGAAAAAGTGTAAGGGATTACGGCTTTGCACAGGCATAGAAAATGAAGCTGGAAAAATATTTTATGAACGTGAGGGTTGGAAATCGCGCTCCATAGCGTACAAAAAGACTTTAGAGGCTAATTAAACCATGGGGAAATATGCCACTCATTATACAGATGTAGAGCTTAAAGCGATTCAAGAACAATGGCTCAGGGACAAAAAACGGGTTGATGAAAAGATGGAAGGGGCCTATCATTGGGATAAAGATAAGGAACATGAGAAATATTTCAGCAATGTACGACTTCGAAAGTTATTTCGGCATGCTGCATTTCTTTATCGAGGAATGAATGAGGCGGGATTTAACATTCATCCCAGTGAAAAACCGTTAATTGCGGAAGTTTATAGGAGGATGCTCAATAATGGATATTACACGCAATCAAAAATTAGAGAAAAAGAAGTCAGCGCGCACTTCGGAAAAGCAGTCTCACGACAATACCGTCCAAAAAACAAATAATGATGAATACACCTTAGATGACGGTCGTATTGTCAAAATGGCACCTGATCTGAAAGATCTTCCTGAGTTTGATTGGAATGATCCTGCACAAAAAAAATGGGCCGAGGAACAGCTCGAAAAATGGCGAAAAAAAGAACCAAATCTCACCTCTGAAGAATTAGATCGAAGAGTTGATGCTATCCTTGAATCAGAAAAAGAGCTTCGGAAAAAATCACCCTATTGATCTGATTACTATCGATAACAACCTCTTATTTTTTGAAAAATTGAGAAAATCGACGAGCCTGCTTCCACTGAAAAATCAGACTGTGAAATGCTGCCTACCAATCTAATATAAATATCGATCCTTCAGTCGTTCCTCCCTCTGGATGACAGAGGAAAAACATCGATAACAACCCATTTTAGTCCGCGCAAAAAACGTCGCTGTTATCCTGAACTTAAAAAGTGTAATGGAATCAGGAGAGTCGATTACACCTTGTGCCTCTTTCCGCCATTAAACCTGCGTTATTAGCCTGAAACCCCACCATTTACCATTTTTGGGTGAATCAAAGTCGAGTGGTAATAGACTCTGCGGTTTAATATCTTGAAAAACTTCTCTATTTTCTTTATCATCAGTTCATTAGGTATCGGGAAATGACTCATATCAATATCATAAAAAATGTCCTTGGATGTTGTGTTGTCTTCTTTGCGCTTTCAAGGTCTGGCTTCTCTGATGAAATTAAAAAAGGGGATTTAAAAGAGATTCCTAATCTTCCCAATAAAATCAGCAAGATGAAGGTGGAAGCTCTTAAAATAGAAACGTTGGATATAAACACCATTAAACTTAAAGAAATCGATGTGGGAAATTTAGGTGTAAAGAAAATTAAAAATGAACTTGAAAGTACAAAAATTCTTAGAACTGGGCATTCAAAAGGGGTCTTTGAAAAACTGGAATCGGGTGATTATCAACATCTTATCATTTCGTCCAATGGGGAGAGACTTTCGTTTTGGTGTATAAATGGATGTGAAAAATTAGAGGAAAAACAAGTCAAAGCTGGAACCAATCTTTTTGTTAACTGGCAAGAAGTGGAAAAATTTGTTCCAGAAGCTAATGAAAAGATTAGAAAAAAGGAAACCGTTTCCATTAGTATACTTAAAGAAACTCCAAAAAAATTCAAATGTACTCTTTATCAAAAGTTCCCCCATTTAATGGAAGGATGCGAAGGTGAAGCATGCGGATTTCTTAAGTATGAAAAAGCCATAAAATCAGCCCCAATCTTTGAAAAGACAGATAAAAAATCTAAAAATCTTGGAACTATAAATCGTTGCCAAAAAATTAAAGAGTTTAAAACATTTACCCTTTTAAATGAAATGGGTGAAGTGCTGGTGGTAAAAGCAAATAAGAAGTTAACTCAGCTTGGAGTTCAGGACGGCGATATCATTCCCTTTATTTCTTCTCTGGGAGAAGGTTTTTTAAAGGGCTGTGTTGATAATACCGCAATTGACATGGCAATGACTGGCTCAGATGTTCGAGAAGAGGCACTGGTTGAGATTCTGACGGATCCTAAAACTGAGGGCTGGATAAAGGTGAAATCAGAGACGGGCATTGAAGGTTATATTCCTAAATCAGAGCGTTTTTATATGGGGTACTATGATTTTTCAGCAGAAAATTTTTGTCCCGAAGATCATCCTTGTGGGGCTACTTTCTTGAGCAAACTAAAAGAAATCGAAAAACCATTAGGTAGCGCATTTACTGCACATTGCCAGAACGATGAAAATTTAAACTTGGAAGATCCAAGTAAAGAGCATCCTATTGATATTAAAGTTTGGAATGATATTCAAAAACTATTTCCGACTGGTGTTCAGTGTGCAGCTTTTTACTCATCCGATAAATCTTGCCATAACGAGTGGTCGGGCGGTGTGTCTTGCTCTTGCAAAAGAAAACCCAATGAAACTGAGTTTAACCTACATTATTCTTTCAGTTGTACAAAAAATACCGAGAAGACAAATTGTACATTCGACATATTATGAATTGAATGTCTCAAATTAACAATAACGTTTCAAATGTGCATTTTCGTTCAAAAGTTCGACACAGTATATTTGAATTTCAGAAATTATTTTATCGGAAACAAGTCTCTTTCCACAGAAAATTCAGACTGTAGAATGCTCTCTCACAATCTATTATCGCTTAATTCTGGATTTTTCGTCCGGCGTTGCCAGACTGGAGG
>CAYJUJ010000213.1:0-3089 GCA_964373325.1 uncultured bacterium | reverse complement strand
CTGACAGAAAGTTCATTTTTAAGTCTTTTCTTATAGTCCTTAACAGTGTGCCCATCTTCACTTATTGCCTTTACAAACTGTTCTTCCGTCATTTTAAGGCGATTTAAATTGTCTTGAAATGCTTGGTCTACTTCAGAAGCGCTTGCCCAAAAATCTTTTTCTTTAATGCTTTGTTCAATGAGAAGATCATTAATAAGAATATCAAGAGCCGCCCTGTTTGATTTTAAGGCTTGTTCTTCGAAGGGGGCTTTTATTTTTTTGCGCGCTAGCTCTCTTTTTTTGGCTTCAATTTCTGAATATAAAATAACGTCATTATTAACCTCGGCCACTATTTTATCTACTAATTGCCCAAAATTTGATTCTTTTGAAAAAAGGGCTCCAGCAAAAAAGAATGTAAGACAAAATGTATAAATATACTTTTTCATAGCGCAGGGTGAAGGATAGTAAAAATAGGATTAAGGGTCAAGGGGTGGTATTGAAGGGGTGGGTGATAAGTGGTAAATAAAAGGAGGAAGGATTATGAAAATGAAAGTCTTATGGATTGGTGCATTTTTTGTTTTGGGGAGTTATTATGTTCAAGCAGGAGAGCATGCGGGGCAAGAACATGGGGGGCAAGCAGTTACTAAAGAAGGCCTCAAGAAAAACTTTACCGCTAAAGATATTAAACAAGCTATTACAAAACATATTAAGTCTTTAGAGAAAGAGGGTGTTTTTACTCTAACCGATGTTGATGATCACGATACAGTTCTTAATCTTAAGTTTGTAAAAATTCATGATCCGGTAAGAAAACTTGGAAGCGGAAATTATTTTGCTTGCACTGATTTTAGTTTGAAAGACACAAAAGAAAAGCTTTATGATGTGGATTTTTGGCTAGAGCCCAAAAAAGGAAAGCTCGTCGTGTATAAAACTAAAGTTCATAAAGACCCAAGACAGCTAGCTGGCAAGTGGGTTAAAAAAGAGCGATATACTTTTAAAGGGGACGACATTGTTCCTGTTCAATAGCCCCTATAGGATTTTAGGAGCTATTTTTTTAGCTTATGTTGTTAATTTTATTGGGGCTTACGGCTATGAAAGTCATAAGCCCCAAAAGTATGTATTTACGTATTCTGTAGATATTAAACCAAGCCCTGAGGAAGGAAAGCATTTTTCGCTTTGGATTCCTTATCCTGTTTTAAGCGCCTATCAAAAAATTTTTAAATTTACTCCTCAAGTATCTAAGAATTTTAAAATGAAACTTACAGGTGAATCGACCCATGGCAATCGCATGATTTATGTGGAGGGAAAAACATCAAAAGAAGCTCGACAAATTTCTTTTAAATATCACATTGAGCGTCTTCCCTATTATGGGTGTAAAAGTAATTGCGATGAGTATTTGAAGCCTTCCTTATACAAAGGGCCAGATAAATTGGTTCCTCTATTTCCGGAAATTAGAAGTATTGCAGGAGATGCGGTGAAAAATGTTAAAAAACCTTCTCAAAAAATTCGCGCTTTTTATGATTATATTGTTCGAACCATGGCCTATGACAAAAGTGGAGAAGGCTGGGGGCGAGGAGACGCTGTTTGGGCGTGTACATATAAAAGGGGAAACTGCACAGATTTTCATTCTTTATTTATTGCAATGAGCCGAAGTCAAAACATTCCAGCGCGGTTTGAAATAGGGGTACCCATTCCAGAAGATCAAGAAAAAGGAGAAATTCCGGGATATCATTGCTGGGCAGAGGCGTACGCTTCAGACAAAAAAGAATGGATCCCCATTGATGCTACCGAAGCTAAAAAAACAGGAAAATTAGACGATTATTTTGGCGCCCTGCCCCCTAATCGCATAGAACTGAGCCGTGGTCGCGATATTATTTTAAATCCACCTCAAAAAGGAGAGCCCCTTAATTATTTTATTTATCCCTATGCGGAAGTAAATGGTGTTTCTTATCCTTATATTGAAAGAAAATTTTCTTTCCAAAAGATAAAACCATCATAATAAGTGAAAAATAAAAGAAACATGATACTGATTCTCGTTATTTTATGTTTTTTAGCCGTAGGTTTTTTCACGCCACTTAAAGATATTCTTTCGAAATCTAAAATTGAAAGCGTGAAAGAGTGGATACAAGGAAAAGGGGTCCTTGCCCCGCTCTTTTTTATTGTTTTATACATTGTTTCAACGGTTTTTCTTATTCCAGGCTCCATCTTAACTCTTTTGGGGGGTCTTATTTTTGGGGTCACGATGGGAACGCTTTGGGTTTTAGTTGGGGCAAACATAGGAGCTCTGCTAGCTTTTCTAATAGCCCGTTATGTTGCTAGAGAAAGCATACAAAGATGGATTTTAAAAAAAGCAATGAAAATAGAAGAAAAGATTCAAGCCGGCGGGTTTTATATTGTCTTTTGGTTAAGATTGATTCCCGCCCTTCCTTTTAATATTTTAAATTATGCATTGGGTTTAACAAGTGTGACTTTAAAAGATTATGTTTTAGCTTCCCTTTTGGGGATGATCCCTGGAACGTTTGTGTATGTGAGCCTTGGCAATGCAGCCTCACACATTTCTTTATCAGAGCCAAAAGTTTGGACAAAGCCTGAAATATGGGGCCCCTTTTTACTTGTCATTTTGCTTTCTTTTTTGCCAAAAATTTTTAAAAAGAAACAAAGAGAACTCCAAAAACTTTCAAATAAGCAATAACGGGTTGTAAGCGATGTTTTTTCAATATAAGTTATAATTGACTTATGAATTTAAAATTAGAAAAATTAACTGTTGAGAAATTAGGCCTTATACATCAGTGGGAAAATAGTGATGTTGCTTGTGGTCTTTATGATGAGCCATCAAAGGAGACCTATGAAAAGCTCAAGGAAAAGTTTGAAAAAAACCAAACACAACCCAAAGAAGAAAAAGGAAGCTATATCATTCTGTTTAAAAATGAGCCTATAGGATTTTGTAACTTTAACAAGCATCCATGGGATGAATGGGTTGCCGTGATTGGCGTTATTATTGCTGTTCCTGAGATGAGAGGAAAAAATATTGGGACTGAAGCTCATCGATTACTTATAAATGAAGTTTTCAATAATTATCCAGACTTATTCGAGAAGATTGGAAGTCCTGACCT
>CAYJUJ010000212.1:1029-3104 GCA_964373325.1 uncultured bacterium | reverse complement strand
CGAAAAAGGTGCTGCCCAATTATACGAAGTGTCTCAGAAAATTATGAAAATAGCTGTTCAATAAAAAAAGGTGAAATCCATGAATTATTTAAAATTGTTATCAATAGGCGTTGTAGTCTTTATCATCTTTGTTGGAAATATTAATGTGAGCGAGGCTGGTAGCCGCATCGGCAGATGCCCGCCTGGTTATATCGGACATCCCGTTCCGTTTGATCCTCAATATCCACGACGCCCACGATTTACCTGTGTACCGGCACTGAAAACAACGCAAGGCAAAATTGATTTTAAAAAATCTCAGATTGAATCAACAAAAGCCGAGATTAAACAATTTCGTTCAGAACTTGAACCAGTAGAAAAAGAGGTAGCTGAGTTAGACCGACAACTCCAAAGTGCACACCAACAAAAAAGTAAAAAAGAAGACGAACTAAAAACAGCACAATCAAAATGGGATGCAACCTACCAAAATATTTATGATATCCAATACATTGAATCACCTAAAAAATTGAGTGCGGCTGAAAACCTAAAAACAGATACTGTAGGGGGCCTTCCACTTGGAAAATTAAAAGATGGTCTCAACAATACAGCAGATAGATTAGATAGTATCAAGGGTACTTTGAAAAACATGGGCTATAAGGATGAAGATATTCAAAAGGTTATCAATTATGTTGGGGTTGATCCAAAGCACTTGGCTGACAATATTCGTGAGGTGGCAAAGGAAGTAAAACCCCAAATGAGCTACAACGACCTTGTTGTTTATAAAGCCGCACTGCAACTTCGTTTGAATGAAGCTAAGGCTGATGAAGAAAAAATGAAAAACACTGCCGCCAAAGAACGCGCTGAAATTGCACGATATGATGCAGACATTGCAAAAGCCAATGATGAAAAAAGAATGCATGATGAAAATCGCAAAGGTCATGACAAACTGGCGGATGATTATGATGGAGAATGCAAACGCGATTGGCCAACGTGTACGTGGAATATACCTAAAGCTGTATGGGAACGCTCCATGGCAGCTCTCGACCAAGGTCACATGAACCGAGTTAATACATGGATTGGTATTCTCAATTTTGGAAAGATGTTTCCAGGAATGGTCGTTGCACAATCTGATTTTAAAGCTGCGCCTTACACTTATACGAGACAAATTATAGAAAAACAAATTGCAGAAGTGGACAAAGCTAAAACTGATCTCAATACCAAAATAAATGAAGAATTAACAAAAGCCTCACAAGAAGAAGCTGCGAAACTTGCTCCTCTGCAAGCACAATACAAGGCCGAAAAAAAGGTAGTAAATGACTTAAAAGAAGATTTAAAACCAATAAATTATAAAATATCTGAGAACAATGCTATCAGGGCAGAAAAAGAATGGACTGTGAAGTCACTGCAGGAAACTGTGACAGGGCGAGAAGCACTGCTTGCTCAATATGAAACCGAACTGGCTCAATTAGAAACACAACTAGCTCAAGAACAAGGTGGAGAAAAAAGCGTAGCCTCGAATAGTGCTCGGTCAGTACAAGCGTTAGCTGATCCACAAGAACTACAAAGACAAGCGGACACAATGAAGACAGAAGTGACACTAGCTAAAAATAAAGCTGCGGTAGCTAAAACTCAATTCAATGAATGGGTCAAACAAAGTAAAAGAGAAGAGAGAGTTGGAGATACAAGTAAAAAACCACTGCCCATGATTCGCCCTGTAGTCGCTGTTGATCTTGATAAAAAAATTGAACCTCAATTAAGTAGCTTCACACAACAGGAAAACACGGAAAGAATTCAATTTCAGAATCGATTAGAAACTGCACGTTTATCTAACGAACGCGAATTAGCTCAAAAGAAAGAATCTCTTACTAGAGAACTCGAAGAAAAAGATAGAGAAATTACCGAGTTAAAGAAAAAAGCAGACAAGGCCTATGCCGATATGATGGCTGCTCTTGAAAAGAAAAAACAAGCTGAGGAGGAAGCTCTTGCCAAGAAGAAAGCTGAAGAAGAAGCTATGAGAAAACAGCGTGAAATAGAAAAACTACCTATTCCTGTAGAAACAGAGAAAATACCAGAAAGAGTTCCAGCAGAACAAAAATCAA
>CAYJUJ010000212.1:0-1019 GCA_964373325.1 uncultured bacterium | reverse complement strand
TCGACAACCTCACCCGTCCGCGCAACGCGCTGGTGAAGAAGAACCAGAAGTGGTAGAAGAAGAACCACAAACACCAGAAAGAGTTCCAGCAGAACAAAAAGCATCGAAATGTGATCCTAACGTTCCAACGTATATGCAACGAGGTTGCGTGAGAGAAGAAGAGCAACAAGCACCAAAAGAAGCACAAAAATGCGATCCTAATATTCCTCGCTACTCACAACCAGGGTGCGTGGATTAAAAAACAGGCCAATTCTGAATTCTCTTTTTAAATGCACCTTTCCTTGCATGAACCCGAACTGGAGTATTCACATAGGCACTATCTTTAAGAGTGGGTACTGCTTTACTTACATTAAGTTGTGAAGCTACCGTCACATCATTCTCAAACCCTCTTGAGACAAGCTCTTTGCCAGAAGAACACTGCATTAAATAGAGCGGAAGTTTTGACTTCGCAGTTTCATAAGTAGCCAAAGCTATTTCAGCCTCAGGTGAGCGCGCTAGTTTTAACTTACTAATAATGGCCCCTGCCCCTACAACATCCTCAAAAGCAGGCCTAAAAGTACCATCAGACCATCTCTCCCCTGCAGGAACCACAGCAATTCTTTTCCCATAAGTCATAGCGGCTTGAGCTACAGCATCGGCATTACGAAGACACCCAGCAATTGTTGGAACTTTACCAGTTGATAAACTTAAATTTGAACCATTGGGTGATGGCAAAACCAACTTTGTACCGGCAGAAATACCTGCGAGAGATTTCGGAGAAAGAGAAAACTCATTACTCCCCTTTCTGGCCTCAGCTAAAACAGCTTGAATAGAGCGGGCAAACTCAGAGGCTGTACCATCTTTCCACCTATATGGATAAACAAAAGCACCACGGCTTACCGCCATATCAACAGCCGTTGAAAATGATAAAACATCAACAATAATAACAACATCACTAATGGGTGTTAGCTCTTGAACACCATTCGAACCCCATTCGCAACGAACATCAAATTCTTTTTGATTATAGATCATACTGGTTC
>CAYJUJ010000211.1:0-3106 GCA_964373325.1 uncultured bacterium | reverse complement strand
TGTTCCGCCTGATTAAGAACTTGTTCCATATAATGTGGAACCCTGGTTAATTCTAAAATAAGATCAGAAACATCCTTTTTTTCTTGAGCTAAATAAAGCGCGAGAAGATTAAAAATAAGAATCTGCGTTGTAAACGCTTTGGTTGAGGCAACCCCTATTTCTGGCCCTGCTTCTGTATAGATAACTTCATCGGCTGCTCTAGCAATAGAGCTTTCTTTGGAGTTACAGATAGCAAGTGTTTTAGCCCCTCTTTTTTTAGCAAGCTCTAAAGCAGCCAAGCTATCTGCTGTTTCGCCCGATTGCGAGGTAACAATAAGAAGATCTTTTTTCGTAATAAGTGGGGTTCGATAGCGAAACTCTGAGGCAAGATCAACTTCAACTGGAATTTCCGCAATTTTTTCAATCAAGTATTTTCCAACAAGAGAAGCATGCCAGGCTGTACCACAGGCTGTTAAATAAACTTGGCCCAAGTTTTTCAAGAAACGAGCTGAAATAGGAAGATCTACTTTATCTTGATGAGCCGATATTTTTCCAGAAAGAGTATGAATGATGGCTTGGGGTTGTTCCCATATTTCTTTAAGCATGAAGTGTTCAAAGCCAGCTTTTTCAACCATCTTGGCTGTCCACGTTATTTTTTTAGGGGTTTTAGTTAAAGTTTTTCCGTTTATATCCTGAAACCAAATTCGGTTTTGTGTCAGGATGGCAATTTCATTATCTTCTAGATAAACCACTTGATCTGTGTAAGCGAGTAAAGCTGGAATATCAGAGGCCAAAAAATATTCTTTATCTCCAACCCCAACAACCAAAGGTGATGCTTTTTTGGCAGCCACTAGTTTATGAGGTTCCGACTCTCGCATAACAACGATGGCATAAGATCCTTGAAGTTGGGGAAGCGCATTTTTAACAGCGTCCTCAAGGTGCTTTGCTTTTTCTAACTCTTTTTTAATAAGACAGGCGATGACCTCTGTATCTGTTTCTGATTGAAACTCATACCCGCCCGCCCTGAGGTCTTTTTTAAGTTTAAGATAATTTTCAATAATGCCATTATGAACAACAGTGACATCACCTACCTTATGAGGATGAGCGTTAATAGTAGATGGTTTGCCGTGAGTTGCCCACCGGGTATGGCCAAGGGCAATAGGGCCTTTAACATTAATATTTTTAATTTTTTTCTCAAGTTGTGCAATTTTACCCTTGCACTTTTCTATTCTAGTGTGCCCTTCTTCCAACCAAGCAATGCCTGCGGAATCATAGCCTCTATATTCAAGATGTTTTAAGCCCGAGAGCAAAACCTCTTTTGGGTTATGAACTGTTCCTAAATATCCAACAATGCCACACACCTTTATCTTTTCCTCAAAATCTTTTTTGAATAACCTGGTTTTATAATTTGTCGCTCTCTTGCAACAGCCAATGCCCCTGCTGGTACATTTTTAGTAATAGTTGAACCAGAACCAACATAAGCCCCTTTTCCTACTTTAACGGGAGCAACTAACTGGCAATCACTTCCTATAAAGGCATTTTTTTCTATAATAGTTTTCTTTTTAATAGGGGTTCCATCGTAATTACAAGTAATAACGCCACAACCAATGTTTACGTCAGAACCAATTGTAGCATCCCCTAAGTAAGTAAGGTGATTTGCCTTAGCCCCTTCACCAAGAGTTGTTTTTTTAAGCTCAACGAAATTGCCAACTCGAGATCCTTTTTTGAGATGGGAAAGTGGACGAAGACGGGCCATGGGGCCAATGCTTACATTGGATTCAACAACACTTTCTTCAATAATACTTGCCTGTTTGATGTGACAATTTTCGTGAATAACTGAGTCTGAAATAAGGCAGAGGCTTTCAATGGTACTATTTTTACCTATATTGGTTTTTCCTTTTAAATGAGAGTTGGGATAAATAGTTACATCCTGCGCAATTTGCACATCTTGATCTATATAAATATTTTGGGCGTTAATAAGAGTGACTCCAGACATCATGTGGTTGACATTAATGTGCCCTTGAATAAGAAACCTTGCCCAATCTAGTTCTGCCCTGTCATTAATACCTAAAATTTCCAGCTCATTTTCAAGCTTTATAACATAGGCTCGGTCTGTGTGAGAAACAAGATCGGGGAGATAAAACTCTTTTTTTGTATTTTGGTTTTGAATTTTTGTAAGTGCTTTAATCAAGAAATCTTTTTTAACGCAATAAAGACCAGCATTTACTTCCTTGATTTTTTTTTCTTCTGCAGTTGCTTCTAAGTGCTCAATGATTTTAAGAACCCGATTTTCTCCATATCGAATAATGCGGCCATAGGGTGGAGGATTTTCAAATTGAGCTGAAATCAAGGAAACATCTGCATTTTCTTTTATATGAAAAGAAATAAGTTTTTTAATTGTTTCCGGATGAATAAGCGGCATATCACCATTCATAATAATAATATTCTTACTGGCTTTTTTAAGCTCTCGAATGGTACATTTTACGGCGTGAGCGGTACCTAATTGTTGTTTTTGCTCTACAAAAACAGTGTTTTTAAACCTTGAAAGAATGGCTTTTTGGACTTCGCTTTTTTTGCGTCCCACAACGACGATTGTTTTTTTGACGTTGGCTATTCGAAGCGCATCCAAAGGATAAAAAACCAGCGGCCAACCGCAAAGGGTGTGCAGTGCCTTAGGGGTTTCAGACTTCATTCGTGTGGAAAGACCTGCAGCTAGTACAACAGCAGTAACAGATGCTTCTGACATAAGCTCATAGCGTAACTATTTACGCTGCTTGCGTCAATCAGCGTCGTACAATATATCTATTGCAGAAAGAAAGACATCATAATAACGGGTATTTCTGTTCTTATAAGCTCCAACCTGAATCATGTACATATATTTATTTGTATCTAATGCTACATTTGGCGAAACTGAAGCTACGGTTCTGTTGGTATCTCCTGTTAAGCCTACGCGCACGAGTTCTCTTCGATATTGAGACACATCAAACCGATGCAATTCCGTCATTTGACTTCTATCAAGTTGCATGAGCCACGCATAAATGCTTGAGCTTCCTTGTGTGATTCTTCCAATAAGTTTTATTTCTTTTATTTTTGCTCCATGAGGCAAATCTAACTGGCATAAGGCATC
>CAYJUJ010000210.1:0-3106 GCA_964373325.1 uncultured bacterium | reverse complement strand
AAGAATTGACATGACAATCCTAATTATATAAAATTTGCAGTAATTCTTATAAACCGAAAATAGGGTTCGGTGTTTCTACAAGTCACCTTAAATGACTTACTAAGGAGGAGGAATGCAGAATAGGATAGTCGTTTGTGTCGTAGGTGCATATCTCGTTATTGGCTTTTTCTTAAGTATCAACCCAGCTTTTTCATTTCCTTGGGTTCCTGATCCAGAAATGACGCAGGGAGATCTTTGCTCAAAAAATGATCCTGATTTTGAAAAGTATGAATATCAAGAAAAGATTCCCCGCTGTCAACGTAATGTAAGCTCATCTAGACGTGAGAAAATCTATGACAAATACAATATTTCGCCCGATTGTAGACACAGGTATACAGTAGATCATTTTATTCCGCTCGCTCTTGGCGGAAACAATGCTGATATTAATCTTTGGCCAGAACATGTTTTAGTGAAAGCTACGCGCCCGCTGTTGGAGCTAGAGCTTTACCTTGCGCTTGAACATGGAGAAATAAATCAAGAAGAAGCAATAGACATTGTTGTAAGAGAGAAAACAAAAGAAAACAAAAGCATCAAAAGTACAAAAAATAAGGATGAATGTGACTAGACCAAAGAAATCAAAACAAACAGTTTGTTTTGAGGCAAAAAATCAACAGGTATTAGAAATTGTTATGTCGTCTAGACTATAAAATCTTATCATTCCACAATTCTTCAATGAAACGTGACCAATGTAAACAATGTATGTTCTGCCGATTTGAAAAGATAGGATCATGGGATATCAAATAATAATTTTTGAGTTGTTTTTCTTCCTGTAAAGCTTTTAATCCCTTTAAATCATCTTCATGTACCTTTCGTGTGGCTTTAACTTCGATGGCTGTTTTATCTCCCACAATAAAATCAACTTCTTGATGATGTTTGGTGCGCCAAAATGAAAGTTGCTCATTTTTTCTTCGATAACTGAGATAAGCTTTCAATTCACATCCAATCCAATGCTCAAAACTTAGACCATATAGATCTGAACGTGGGTCTAAAGTTTTAATATTGGCTAAGGTATTTGCAACGCCCAGATCAAAAAAATAGAACTTAGACATAGATACTGTTTTTCTTTTTTTTGATTTTTTCCACGGAAAAATTTGAAAACCCATAAGAGTATCTTCTAAAATTTGAAAATATTCTCTAACAGTGGAAGGAGGGATCTTAGCATCTTGTCCAATCTTAGTAAAATTAAGAATTTTGGTATTAGAAAGAGCGGAAGATAATAAAAACCTTGAAAATTGAGGCAGTCGTCTTACAAATCCTTCAGCTTGTATTTCTTCATAAAGATAAGTTTGGCAATAAGCCTTAAGCTCTTCTTCGGGATTTTGTGATAAATATACGGATGGGAGTCCTCCATATTGTAAATAGCGTTCTAAGTTAAAATTTGGGATTTCTGCCCAGGAGAGCGGAAAAAGTTCAGCATTCCATGCTCTCCCTGCAAGTAAATTGGCTTGGCCTCTTTTTAATTTTCTGGCGCTGCTACCTGTGAGTAAAAAATGGTATTTCTTTTTTTCAATAAGGCGATGAACTTCATCCAGCAAAGAAGGAACTTTTTGAATTTCATCAATCACTACCCATTTTGTTTGGGGTTCGATGAGTGACTCTAATTGAGAAGGATGAGCACTCAATCGTAAAGCTAGATCTGAGCTTAAAAGGTCAAATACTTGAGATTTTTGTGAGAGTTGATGTTGGATAAGAAAAGATTTGCCTGTAGCTCGGGGCCCAAATAAGAAGAAGGATTTTTTTTTAAGCAGAGAGGGTAAAGAAAGGATTCTTTTAAGCTCTTTCATATCCACAAGTATAGCGCTATATTTCCGGAAATTCAACAACAAGTTCGTGGGGGGCTTCAAGAATACAACTAAACCAAGGTAAAGTGCGATAAATCAAGAATGGATCCTTTTCGGTTTTGTGGTGGCACAAAAACTGGCTTTACTTTAACCCCTATTTTTAACTTTTTACCATTAGGGTGAATTTTATGAATCAGTCCTCCGTGAAATCCGCTAAAAGTAACAAAGCCAACAAAAATACTTTTTGCTAATTGTTTCCCATCTAAATCTAAATGGACTTCTGTGAAAGTTGTAAGTGTTCCTTCTTCAGGAACAACTTTTTCAGTTTTAAGTCTTGAAAAACATCGTTCGCAAAAAAGCCTTGCTGGTAAAAAAGATTTTTTACATTGAGAGCAATGGCTTCCCATAATAACACCGTTTTTTAATTTTTGAAAAAACTCTTCACCCGCAATGCCGGCAGTGTATTTGCTGGTGATCGACATACTTCCATGCACTGTTTTTATTTGATCATGACTCATGTCTCTCTTCAATATTCCCATAAGTGTTCCTTATAACGGTCGCCAATATTTAATATCTGTTATATCTCCTTTTCTCTCAATAGGTTCCTTCCACACGGCTTGTACTTTCATTCCTATTTTAATGGCTTTCGGAGCCACTTCATCTAGAACGTGAAGAATACCAATGCCCGCGGAGGCTCCATCAATTTCAATAACAGCTGGAAGATAGGGTTCTTTAACAACTTTTGCATCCCAATCAACATAGCAAAGAGAAAAAGTATTAATACGCCCTGTATCTTTAAGTTCTTTCCATTCAATATTAGAAGACATGCAAAGCTCACAAAAAACGCGTGGTGGCACAACCGTTCTTTTACATTTCTGGCAATGGGTTCCAAAAATTTTTCCAGCTTTAAGTTCTTTTAAAAAACGTCCAATGGCAATACCTGTATCCCATGCATAGTGAGCATTGGGATCACTTGTAGTTGTACAAACACGATTATTTTGAAAATCTTCAGTGGATAATGGTGTTCCTTTCAGCTCTTTATTCATGGTTTGTTCCTTAAAATAATAACTGTTCCGACCTGCATGAGATCCCCCCAGGCTTGGGCAAGGCCCGTTGTTGGTTTTCCTGGAACTTGTCGTTTTCCCGCTTCACCTCGAAGCTGCCAAAAAAGCTCACACACTTTCATAAGCCCCGCTGCTGAAATAGGATTTCCAACTCCCAAGAGTCCACCTGAGGGGCAGACTGGCATATTACCTGTTCTTAAAGATATGCCATCGATTGCTAAG
>CAYJUJ010000209.1:0-3129 GCA_964373325.1 uncultured bacterium | reverse complement strand
TTATGGTCATGGAGGCGTTTTTGTTAGTAGAACACTTGAAAAAATGGGGTGTCATTTTTTTGGAGTAGCCACGATTGAAGAGGGAATTCATCTTCGCGAAAAAGGAATTCAATCAGATATTTTTGTGCTGAGTGGATGTGGAACAGAATTTATCCAGGAATTTATGCAATATCGCTTAATTCCGACTTTAAGTTCTTTAGAAATTGCTCGCTATTTTCAGGAGAAACTTCAAAAACCTTATCCAGTACATTTAAAAATTGATACAGGCATGGGAAGACTTGGTATGCGATGGGATCAATGTCTTAAAGTTTTTCAAGAAATTTCAAAAATGGATCGTTTAAAAGTAGAGGGTATTCTTTCTCATTTTGGTCAATCTGAGGATGTGAATTCTGAAAGAACTCAAGCTCAAAAGAAGATATTTTTGGATCTGATCCCTGAAGTCAAAAAAATATTTCCAAACGCTTTTTATTTTCACATGGCCAATAGTGGGGCTGTTATTCATAAATTGGGTATGAATCTCAATATGGTTCGAATTGGACTGGCCCTCTATGGGGGATATCCAGATGAGAGCAGTCAGAAAAAAATTTCATTAAAACAAGCTTTAAAATTAACTACTTCCATTCTTTCTTTAAAGAAGATTCAAAAAGATTCTTATGTGAGTTATGGTCCACATTTTAAAACAAAAAGGGATAGTCTTATTGCAACACTTCCCATTGGGTATGCTGACGGTTGGAAAAGAAGCCTTATGAATTCTGGCTCTGTTCTTGTTAAGGGTAAGCGTGCTCCTATTGTTGGGGCCGTGTGTATGGACCTAACTATGGTTGATGTAACTGATATTGGAGATGTGCGGGTTGGAGATGAAGTTGTTTGTATCGGTTCCCATGGAGAAGAAACGATTACTGCGAGTGATGTAGCAAATTGGGCAAAAACTATAAATTATGAGATTTTCTGCAGCTTTACCCCCCGTATTCCTCGTATTTATAAATCTTGAAAAAATTGATTTTTAGGTGTTTTTATGGTTTTATAGGGTCATGCCAAAAATTCAAAGAGCCCTTATCAGTGTATCTGATAAGACTGCTCTTATTCCTTTTGCTAGTGAACTTCATCGTCTGGGAGTTCATCTTATTTCTACGGGTGGAACGGCAGATGCTCTTCGTACAGCTAATATTCCAGTAGAAGAAGTTTCAGATGTTACTGGCTTTCCTGAAATGCTAGACGGACGTGTTAAAACCCTTCATCCTAAAATTCACGCTGGCATTTTAGCCGAAGACTTTGAAAGCCAAGATCTTAAAGAGTATGGAATTAAACCTATTGATCTTGTTGTTGTAAATCTTTACCCTTTTGAAAAAACAATCGCAAAGCGGGAAGTCACAGAAGAAGATGCTATTGAAAATATCGATATTGGTGGAGTTGCTCTTATTCGTGCTGCTGCAAAAAATTATAAAAGAGTGGCGGTGGTTGTGGATCCGGGAGATTACTCTCTTCTCATTCAAGAGCTTTCAGAAAATGGTAGAGAAGTAAAAGAAGAGGTAAGACGAAAACTTGCTACAAAGGCATATTTTAGAACTGCTTCTTATGATTCCATCATAGCCAATCATTTAAACTCTGAACCTTTTTCTACATTTTTTTTACAGCCTTTGAAAAAAGTTCAAGATCTTCGATATGGAGAAAATCCTCATCAAAAGGCTTCATTTTATTCAAGCAGTGGATTGCAAGATTTTGAACAACTTCAAGGAAAAGAACTTTCTTATAATAACTACTTAGATGTTCATTCTGCAGTTGAATTAGTGCAAGAATTTAAAGATCCGGCTTGCGTGGTTATTAAGCACACAAATCCTTGTGGAGTAGGGATTGATGAGGCGAGCATTCTTCAGGCTTTTTTAAGAGCTAAAGAAGCAGATCCCGTTTCTTATTTTGGAAGTATTATTGCAGTCAATCGTTCTGTAGATGAAGGTTTTGCAAAGGCATTGGCTCCTGATTTTATTGAAGTGATCATAGCTCCTTCTTTTGACTCTGAAGCTAAAAATATCTTTTCAAAAAAGAAAAATTTAAGATTATTGGTACAAAATTGTCCTCCTGAGCCTTCTTTTCGTCATCCTGAGGCCCCCGATCGGAGTCGAGGGCAGTCTGCGCCGAAGGATCCAGTCTCTCTAGAAATGAGAAAAGTTTTAAATGGTTATCTTGTACAGGAGAAAAGCGGGGCTGCCCAAGAGAAAAGAAATGTTGTTACAAAGCGCAAGCCAACCGAAGAAGAGGAAAAAAGTTTAGAATTTGTGTGGAAGGTTGTAAAACATGTGAAATCAAATGCTATTGTTGTAGGTTCCTCGAACCAAATCTTTGGTGTTGGAGCGGGGCAAATGAATCGGCTTAATTCTGTAAAACTTGCTCTCTCACAGGCAGAGGGAAAAGGCCCCTGTGTTCTTGCCTCAGATGCCTTTTTCCCATTTAGAGATAATATCGACGCCATCTCTAACAGTAATGTTAAAGCTATTATTCAACCTGGTGGTTCTGTGCGAGATCAGGAAGTGATCGATGCTTGCAATGAACATAACATAGCCATGATTTTTACCGGCACACGTTACTTCACTCACTAATGACATCTTCACCATCCGCTAAGAAGTGGTTAGTGAAAACCCAATCAGGGCTCATTTTAGGGCCCTATCTTTTTCAAGACGTTCAGTATCGTCTTCTCAAAAAAGAACTTCATCCTAATGACTGTGGAATTTTGCCAGACGATTTTTGGCGGCCTTTGAAGAATTTTGCAGAGTTTAGAGAAACTATTAAGAAATTAGCCCCTCATCACATAGAAGATGCAACTCAAGCTATTGCACCTCCCGCCCCTGCTTCCGTAGTCGCAAACTTAAAGAGAGTGGAAATTCCTTCTTCCGATGTTTTGAAGAAATATACAGGGGTTTTTGTAGGGTTGGGGGTGTTTATAGTGTTAGTGGGTGCATGGCAGGTTATGACTTATCTTAAGAAACCTAAACCTCAGATTTCTGAGGTTTCTATATCTTTGAATGTAAAACTCATTGAAAAGGCAGAAGCATATGAGTTTATAGGCCAATTTGAAAAATCAAAATCTATTTAGAATGAAATCTTAAAAGAAAATCCAAAAAGTCGAGAAGATGT
>CAYJUJ010000208.1:0-3154 GCA_964373325.1 uncultured bacterium | reverse complement strand
GGCACTAATTTAGGCAAGGAAGCAATTCTTGTCAAAAATCGCAAAGTTAGTTACTAAATGAGTACATGGCTCAAAATCTGACTCATAAAGTACAGCTTCCTGATTATGATCCCAAAAATATTGAAAAAAAGTGGTATCAGTTTTGGGAAGAAAAGGGTTATTTCAAAGCCAATCCTAGATCTAAGAAAAAACCTTATACCATAACTATTCCTCCGCCTAATGTAACTGGCTCTTTGCATGCAGGCCATGCCCTCTATGTTATTCAGGATGCTCTGATTCGTTGGAAGAGAATGGGTGGTTATGAAGCGCTTTGGCTTCCTGGAACTGATCACGCAGGTATTTCAACACAAAATGTTGTTGAGAAAGAATTGGCAGAAGAAGGCCTCACCCGACACGATTTAGGGCGTGAAAAATTTTTGGAAAGGGTTTGGGAGTGGAAAAAGAAGTATGGTGATCGAATTATTTTTCAATTGAGAAACCTTGGTTTTTCTCTTGATTGGTCAAGGCTTTGCTTCACCATGGATGAAAATCTCTCCAAAGCTGTACGAGAGGTTTTTGTAAAGCTTTATGAAGAAGGACTTATTTACAGAGGTCATCGTCTTATTCATTGGTGTTCAAGATGTCAGACAGCGCTTTCTGATTTGGAAGTTCAATATGAAGAAAGAAAGGGAAAGCTTTGGTACTTGAAATATCCTTTGAAAGAAAATTTCGATAAATTTTCCGAGCAATTTATTGTTGTTGCAACAACAAGGCCTGAAACAATGCTTGGGGATACGGCTGTTGCTGTTCATCCCAAAGATTCACGATATAAAAACTTCGTTGGCAAAAAACTTATTTTACCTCTTCTGCATCGGGAAATATTTGTTATTGCTGACGATCAGGTTCAAAAAGAATTTGGAACGGGAGCGGTTAAGGTTACTCCAGCACATGATTTAAATGATTTTGAAATGGGGCTTCGTCACAATTTAGAACAAATTTCTATTTTTGATAAAAACTGTGTTCTTAATGAGAATGCCGGTTCTTATAAAGGATTATCTCGAGAAGAAGGGCGCCAAAGAGTTTTAGAAGATCTCAAAAAAGAAGGGCTTCTTCAAAAAGAAGAAGAGTATACATTAAATATGAGCTTGTGTGAGCGTTGTGAAACTATTGTTGAACCACTTCTTTCTACTCAATGGTTTGTTAAAGTTGAACAACTTGCAAAACCTGCCATCGATGTTGTGAAAAAAGGAAAAATTAAAATTATTCCCGATACCTGGACAAAAACCTATTTTCATTGGATGGAAAATATTAAGGATTGGTGTATTTCAAGACAGCTGTGGTGGGGGCATCGTATTCCTGCTTGGTATTGTAAAGGTTGTGAGAAGCTTACAGTTGCACGTGAAGATCCTTCTCAATGTTTGCATTGTAAAAGCCCTCAAATAGAACAAGACCCTGATGTTCTAGATACTTGGTTTAGTTCGGCACTTTGGCCTTTTTCCACTTTAGGGTGGCCCAAGAAAACTCCAGATCTTAAAAAGTTTTATCCAAATACTGTCATGGAAACAGGTTTTGATATTTTATTTTTCTGGGTGGCCAGGATGATCATGATGGGGCTTAAATTTATGAAAGATATCCCTTTTGAATATGTTTATCTTCATCCTTTAGTGCTTGATATTAAGGGTAAAAAAATGAGTAAGTCCTGCGGTAATACTATTGATCCTCTTGATGTTTCTGAAAAATATGGAGTTGATGCTCTTCGTTATACATTACTTGTTTTATCTGGCCACTCTCGTTCCATTCGCCTTTCTATAGAAGAAGTTTCAGGCTATCGAAACTTTATGAATAAAATATGGAATGCTTCTCGTTTTGCTTTGATGTTTTTGCAGAAAGACTTCCAAAAAGTGCCTGTCAGTCTTCGACATAAACAGGCACTTTTTGGAAGTCTCTCTCTTGTGGATCAGTGGATTTTAACAAGACTTCAGGAAACAATTCAAAAAGTAACGAAAGATCTTGAGAATTTTCACTTTGGAGAAGCAACAAAAACACTTTATCATTTTGTATGGCATGAGTTTTGTGATTGGTATATCGAGTTAGTTAAACCAGTTCTTTACGGAGAGAACGAGGCTGAAAAAAATAAAACTCTTTTCGTTCTGCAAACAAGCTTAGAAGATATTTTAAAACTTTTACATCCATTTTCTCCCCATATCAGTGAGGAGATTTGGAATCATTTGCCAGAAAGAAAGGAGCCCCTCATTATTTCTTCTTATCCAAAGGTTAATAAGAGTTTTGTTTTCAAAGGAAGTAAACAGAAGATGAATTTTCTTATGGAACTTGTAAATAATGTTCGTAATATTCGAGGGGAAAATAATATTTCTCCTTCCAAAAAAGTTAATATTCATTGTATCTGCTCTGACAAAACAAAGAAGAAAATTTTAGAAACTAACGAACAAGCATTTTTAAATCTTGTCAAAGGAACTAAACTTTTTTTTGAATCGAATAAAAGCTTTTCAAAATCAGGTCTTTTTGGTCATGGTGCTTATAAAGGAGTTGAGATTTTTGTATCTCTTAAAGAAGCTGTCAATGTTCAAGAAGAGGAAAAAAGACTTCAAAAAGAAGTGGGTAAAATTGAAGAGGACTTAAAAGGAATCGAGGGGCGTCTTAAAAATCCCTCTTTTCTGAGCAAGGCCCCAGAAAAAGTTGTTACTGAACATAAAACTAAAGTCCAAGAATTGACCGAACAAAGAGAGAAAATGTTAGAAGCTTTGAAAAAAATTCGCTCCTTAACTCAATGAAAGAAAAATACGCGCTTATTGCTTTAGATGGAGAATTTCCTTCTCAAAAAAAAGTTCAAGCTTTGAGCCGGAAAGCATCTTGTATTATTGCTGCTGATGGTGCTTACCGAAAACTCAAGAAAATAAAAATCACACCTCATATCACAATTGGTGATTTTGATTCTCTTAAAAAAATACCTTCTGATTGTGAGACTGAAGTTTATCCAAAAGACAAAGATCAAACGGATGGTGAACTTGCAATTCAGTATGCCCTTCAAAAAAAGTATAAAAATATTATTATTATTGGTTTTTATGGAGGCAAGGAAGACCAGGTAGCTTGTCACTTTGCACTTCTCATTAAGTATGCCCCTCAAGCTCAAATTGAAGTTTTAGGAAACTTCACC
>CAYJUJ010000207.1:0-3163 GCA_964373325.1 uncultured bacterium | reverse complement strand
CTTTTAATATTTGCCTTTTAAAACGCCAAGGATGCCCTATTTTAAGCCGTTCAAACCCCTCTCTGCTTTTCAAGCTCTTCATTAATAGTGCCTAAAAATTAGGTGACAGACTCCCATTAAATAGGCACAATTGGAGTCTGTCACTTAATTTTTAGGCACTTTTTACTGTTTTTTAATTTCAAAGCGGAAAAGCTCTAAGGGCTTAAGTGTAATGGTTGCTTTTCCTCCGACAAGTATAGACTTTTGCGTATCGGCATCCAATACATCAACTTTATAAACTCCAGGGGGAAGATGAAATTTTCCACTACCATAAATTTTTTGTTTATCAATAACAATTTGATCTTTATCATTCATAATCATCACAAGAGAAAGTAAGCCTCCACCAGAAATATCAAGTCTTGTTAGTTCTTGTGGTAGTGGCACTCCTGTAGCTTCTAGATTCTTAATTTGAATATTTTTCTGAACATAAAGAGGTTTAGAATCGTTTTGTTGTTCCCATACCTCAACTGTATAGGTTCCAACCGGAACATCTAAAAAAACAGAGGTCCAACCATACTCTTTAGTATAAATATATACATCTTTAGAATCCTTAACACCTACATAATAAGAAGTGTGTGGAAAAAGCTGAACTTTCATAAGCCCAAAACCATCTAATTGAATACTGGTTTTTTGGCCATCTTTAATAAGAACCCCCTTTTTAGTCCAAAAAGGAGGTAAATTGGTAGCGCGACTCACTTCAAGCGTATATTCCCCCGCTTCTAAATCATAGGAGCTGTCTTTAAGTACGTAGCTCTTCTCAAAAACATATTGATCTTCTTTATTTTTGATATTTACATAGTAGCCTTTGGGTTGAAGTAAACTAAGCCAAAGAGCTCCAATGCCGCTTAAGGTTAGAGAAGTTTTTTGGTTGGGAGAAATAACAACATCTTTTTTTGTCCAAAAAGGTGGTAAATTTTTATCGCGAGATACCTGAACTTTATATTTTCCACTTAAAAGTGTAAATCCTCCGGATTTAAAAATGTATTGCTTCTCTAAAAGGTATTGATCATTCTCATTAAGAACACTCACATAATAAGAAGTAGCACGTGGCATTTCAATAAAAAGATTTCCGCTACCTTTTACTTCAACAACCGTTTGTTCATTTTCCCTAATTTCAACATTTTTCTTAACAAAGGGGGGTGCTGTGTTTACTTGAACTGTATACATCCCAGGTGGAAGTAAAGCCTTTGAAAAAAGATGAGCATCTTTTTTAACTATCTCTCCCGTTTTTTCATCAATGACTGTATATCGAAGAGAAAGTGGATTGGGTCCTTTAACCTCTAAATTCCAGCTCACAAGGGTTTTAGTGGATTTTTCAACTTCTTTAAAAAGCTCATCTGCATTCTTAGCAGAAACATAAGTTCCACCTGTGGCTTTTGCTATACAAGAGAGCTGCTCATCTGCTTCTTTCTCCCTAATATCAAAACCTACAATATTCACCTTCACTTGAAAGCCTTTTTGCATGAGATCTTGAATGATTTTGCAAGGATCTTTTCCACAACTTTCTTTTCCATCAGAAATAAGAAGTATTCCTTTTTCCCCTTCATATTGTTTGAGGCTTTTTGCCGCTTCCTCTAAAGCACTTGCAATCGGAGTCATAGAGCGATCTTTAGGTTCAAGAATTTCAATTCTTTTAAGTATAGATTGTCTATTGTCTTTACCTACCGGAACAGCAAGTTCAATATCCTCACAATCCTGTGATTTTCGGTGACCATAAACACGAAGCCCCACATGATGTTTTGGGTCTAAAGTAGGAATGAGTTTTTGAAGGGTATTTTTAGCAATTTTAATCTTGTGTTCACCTTGAACTTTTTCCCACATACTTCCTGAGGCATCTAAAATAATTTCAAGATAAGAAGCTTGAGGAGCTGAACTAACACTTATAGAAAATAAAACAATAAGCAAGGCTAAAATATATTTTTTCATAAAGCTCATTTGCCGGCCCCATACTCATATCCCTCCCACTGCCATTTTCCTTCTTGCGTAGCGGGAGCAATTTTAGCAATCGTCGCAGGATCAGTATCTCCAGGATAAAGTCCCCCCTCAAAGAGCTTCACCTTAACAAACTGATCTTTTTCTTTTTGATTCAATGCTTCATCGGTCAAGTTAAATACCCCCTTCCAATTCTTTCCAAATTGATCGTATCCAAAATTCTCAATGGATATTTTTTGGTTCCCAATCATCACCTCAATGTATTTTTCATACTGCCTTTGCTCTTTGTCTTTTCTTGTGACGGCTAAAGGATGAGAAAGATTTATCTCCATTTCATATTGGCTTCCCACAATAAGCCCCTCTTTAGAATGTGCTAAAACTTCACGCTCTCGACTTGAATCTAACTTTTTCCACTTCCAGTGATAAAACGTGTCCCTCGTCTTAGGATCTCGAATAATGATCTCTTGAACATGAACAGGCCTAAAAGCATAAGAAATAGAATAATTTTCCGTAGGTCCTCGATTGCTTAAAAACTGAGGTAGGTCTTTACGCCTCCCTGGATGCCCTAACGCCAAGACAATCCTCTTAATACTTTCATTATTTTCCTCACCAAATTGATCAATATCTACAGTCACATATTTTTGTGCTTGAAACTCAATATTCTCAATTTTAGATTTTTTATCCTGAGAATATTGAATAAGACGCCCCTCCAAAAATGAAAAGGAGTCAGCTTCAACCACAATAGTCAAAGGCCTATTAGGAAATTTCATTGTTTCACTGATGGCTTTTGAAATATCAAACTCCCATGAAAAATACTGCATGGTATAAGGATCGAGAGTTATCTTGTCAGAAGAAGAAAACGTCTTTGAATGAAAATCATAAGGAGTGGCATAAAAAAACCTATGATTATTTTTTGCTAGTATTTCTTTAGAAAAAACTGAAATTGGAGAAAGCTTAGCCTCTTTTTCCAGCTCTTGTCCGCGCTTAAAAAAACTTTGTACTTCTAAAGCCGTTATAAAATTCATAAATACTTTTCTTAAATTCTCACCCACAGGCAAGGCTTGCTCCAAAGCACTCAGGAAAGATGGAAACGTGTAATCTTTATTCTTATAGGATTGTTCAAGAAGATTAAAAAAACGAGGAACAAGCTCTTTATCAATATCATCTAAATACTCAAAAAATATTCCTCTTT
>CAYJUJ010000206.1:0-3198 GCA_964373325.1 uncultured bacterium | reverse complement strand
TGTCATTTAAAAGATAAAACCGGACTGTTTTAAGGGGATTTAAAGATTAAAACCGGACTGTTGTTATAATGGGCACTCCCCCCATAACTAAAAATGGGGGGAGTGCGACCATGAATAACCAAATCCATAAACGTCTATCGGATGACCAAGTAAAGGCAATTTTAGTCAAATATGTTGGAAAAGAAATTAAATCAGATAAAGCTATCGATCTTTTAAGAATTAAAAGAAGTCAATTCTTTGAATGGGCAAAACGTTATAAAAACGATCCACTGGTTTTTTCCATTGCCTACAAACGCAAACATGCAAATAACAAGATTAACAGTTCTATTGAAAAATCTATTTTAACAGAATTAAAAACAGAGAAAAAAATAATTGATGATAAAAGGGTCCCTGTTAATTTCTATAACTATAGCTACATCCAAAAGCAGTTAAAAGAACAATCCATTTGTGTTTCTGTCCCTACCATTATCCATAGAGCTAAAAAGCATGGATTTTATATTCCAAAGCTGGCTAAAAAAATACATGATCATCAAGTCATTACAAATTATGCAGGAGAACTCATCCAACATGACTCCTCTCATCACCTGTTTTCTCCACACTCAGATCAAAAGTGGTACCTCATTACTTCCATTGATGACTATAGCCGTTTTATTCTTTATGGGGATCTTTTTGAAAGAGAAACCTCCTGGCGTCATATTAAAGCCTTTGAATATGTCTGCTTTACCGTCGGTGTGCCATTTAAATACTATGTGGATCAACACTCCATCTTTAAATACATAGAAAACAGAGATTCCCTCTATTACAAATACACTCTTAAAGAAGATGAAGCCGATCCCCAGTGGAGAAAAGTACTTCGGGATTTAAAAGTAGATGTTACCCATGCTCTCTCTCCTCAAGCCAAAGGAAAGATCGAGCGTCCATACAAATGGATGCAAGATCACCTAGTCAGAACCTGTTACAGAGAAAATATCAAAAAAGTGAATGAAGGAAGAGAAATTCTAAAAAAAGAACTCAACCACTATAACTTCCATCAAATTCATTCCACCATGGGTGAAGTTCCAGCCATACGATTTGAAAATGCCCTTAAAGAAAACAAAACGCTCTTCAAACCTTTTAAAATCCCTTATCCTTATCAATCCCCTAAAGACATCTTCTGTATCAGAGACAAAAGAACTACTGATGCTTATCGAAGAATATCTTTCCAAGGATTAGAACTTAAAGTCCCTGCTGATCCTTTTACCCAAATTCAATTAAGAATAGTCCCAGATGAAAAAACTCAAATGACAGAAATCAGATTCTGGGCTAATAATAAACTCATTGATGTACAAAAAGTCAAAAACAGTGATCTTAAAAGAGAACACTTTTAAACCTTATGTCAGTCCGGTTTTGATTTTTAAATAGTCCGGTTTTAACTTTTTGCTAACAGATTTTTTTGAATATAGAATTACACAGCACTCTTTTGAAGCAATAATTTGAAAGTGTAATATCCCCGATACATCAGCTGATGAGTAAAGCCATAACGTGCTATTCTCTTCCTATATAAATTACGCAGGAAATTGATGACCGTTATCAAATAATTTCCAAATCTCCAATCATCCCCCCTGATCACAAATCGTTGAAAACAGTTTTTACATACCACAATTCTATCTTCTCCTTTTGAATTGAAATGAACATTCGAATGCCTTTCATTACAATCCGGACAATTAAACGATAATAAAAAAGAATGCTTACCATTGGAAACTACTTTCAGATTTCTTGCAAAGGGAGTATATCGAATTTCTTCTTGTGCAACTCTCCGACGTATATACCACCAGTCCCTATCTTTCAATTTTGTCATGTTGACTAAGTTCTCGCCAGGCATCTGATGGAATCGCAAAATATCCTTTATTTTTCCATTTCGTTTCAAATGGTGATACAAGACTGTCCCCGGATAGGGAATAATTTGCCCCAACCCTACCCGCAAGGGATACATACTTCGGTAAAATGCAAGCGTTTCTTCGGCTGTCTCGATCGTTTCAGCCGGATCCCCAAAAATGAAGTTTGCCTGAATACTGATCTTTGCAGCTCGAGTCAGAATAATGGCTTTCCGAATCATATCAGGGGTAATGCCCTTCTTCATACTCTTTAGAACAACCTTACTTGCACTCTCAAAACCATAACTGATAAGTCGACACCCAGATTCTTTCATCGCACGAAGTAACGTTTCATTCATCGTGCTCACACGCACTTGACACTGCCAGCTCAATTTAAAAGGTTTTATCTTCTCACAAAATTCAAATATTCTTTCTTGTGAAGATGCAAAGGTATCATCAACAATATTAATTTCAGTAACTGAAAACTTTTCAACCAAATAACGAATTTCTGACATAACATTGTCTATGGTCCTTACCCGAAATTCACCTCCCATAATCCTAAAACAAAATGTGCATTTGGCAGGACAATCTCTACCGGTAATAATAAAAACAGCCTTCTGTTGTGCGATTTGTTCAGGAGACATCATGGTAATGAGTTCATCATTATTACGAGGCCTATTGGGATGGCTAAAATAATGTTCAAACTCAAATCCCTCATAATCAGGTTGTGGGAGAAGATCTAGATTTTTGATAATGGGAGCAGGGGGATGTATCACTATTTTCCCATTCGAAAAATATGCAATTCCTTTAACTGCCTCAAGTCCACTTCCCGAAGCGATTGTTTCGAGCAACATTTCAAACGCAAGTTCCCCCTCACCGATTACTAAATAGTCTGGAGCCAGTTCGGAAAGAACAAACTCGGGATCACCAGAGGCCAATCCTCCTCCTAAAACCAATTTTGCATGTGGGGCAAGTTTTTTCGACATAATCAAAACATGTCGCAGCTCCTCAATGTAGAAAAAAAATCCCCCGGTGCCAATCACATCAAATGATTTTGTTTTTAATAGTTCTTCAAAATCAGATTCAGGGGCGTGGTTTAAATTAAATACGGTAACATTATACCCTTTCGATTTAATGTATGCAGAAATTGCCATCAAACCCAAGGGCATATAATATGGAGGTGGATATTTAGGAACAACCAATAAAATATTTAATTTATGATTTCTGTTGAACCTAACAGTATTTGACACCACACCATAAAATTATCTGATCCACTCAATATGTCAAGAAAACCCCTACTTCTTCCCTCGTAAAATCTCAAAAACCATTATCCCCCCCGCAACAG
>CAYJUJ010000205.1:0-3214 GCA_964373325.1 uncultured bacterium | reverse complement strand
TTCCAATAACGGGTTACGGAAGAATTCCAGAAAAACCTTCAGCCACTCCTAAAGTTATTGAGGAGAGGGGAGCGCCTGCCGCAGAAAGAGCAACTGAATCCAGGCGTGTGGCAGAACCGCTGGAAATGAGAGTGGATGGTAAATTACAACAACTTCAAGAACTGATGAGACTAAGAGGTGTGGCTGATCCTAATTTCATTCAGGCAATTAAAAAGCGTTTAGAGAGATGGACTTTACCTGATGGTCGTAAAGTAAAAATAGAGTTTACAGATCAACCTGTGTACGATCCTTCAAGAGGGGTAACACTTGGTCATTATGATCTAACTACAGGAACCTTATATGTTCCCCGAACAGTAGACCCCGTTACTCTTATCCATGAGTACTTGCACGCACGTGATCATTTGAGAGGAAGACCTTTAACTAATATTTCTGAACGTGGTCGTGAGTTGGTGGAAGCGCGCACTAGTGAAAGAGCTGCGCGTGTTGCAGAAAGAATGGAAATAGGTGATCCTACAGCCAGATACTTAGAGAAAACGTTGCAGCGAGGACATGAAGTAAAGGCACAAGAGCTATTTAAAATTAAAGAGAGAGCTACTGAACCCAAAGTTGGTTATGAAGTTTATGATGCAAATGGCCGTTATGAGGGAAAAGTTGTTTCTGTTCATGAAGCAACGGGGCAGGTAATGGTTAAAAGAAGTACTGGCAAATATCTTTTTATTAGCTCTGATCTAATCAGTAGAAAAACTGGGGTAGGCAAAGGGGGCATTCCAAGTACTAAATGGAAAAGTATTGAACGAGAAGTCTCTGGCGAAGGTCCGTGGCAATATTGGGTTGTTCCAGAGGCAACAACATCTCCGAAAATCACTGAACCAGTGAGACCAGTGAGAGGAGAAACTCCTATAGAAAAAGCTATTTCTTCAGCAGCTGAAGAAAGCTGGTTTGATTTTGGTAAAACGGTATATATAGGGGGTCAAAGAGCAGAAATAGTTGGAATAAAGATTAGAGAGTCACTGATGCTTGAGGTTAGTTATCCCAATGCTGAAGGTACAATAATTTTTAAAGAAGTACCTGCAGCATCAGTGAGAAGAACACCACCTGTTGAGCAACCTAGCGTCCCATCTGCAGCAGGGCAACCTAAAGAAGTTTCATATACAGAGCTTTCTGGGGAACAATTAGCATATGCTGATGCTCAACTTATTAATGAGATGCAGTCTGTGAATGCAGCAAGTCTCCGTGCAAGTGGTGATGCATCATTGACAGTCGAGATAAAAATACCTGATTCTGATAATAATGCAGCACAAATGGCTTGTAGCAATACACGTGAAATTGCCGAGGAAAAAGATGTACGAGAATGTATTCTTGCTATGAATAGAGAAGGGCCCGTTGGGCTGGGTTCTGTGGACAGCGGGAATGTTATTCCTACTACTAAGTTTGGATGCGATGGGCCGGTAGAGGCAGCAGCAGGGGATGCTGGAGCTTCGGCGATTTAGAATAATTAAAGATTGACAGCCGCTTTCAGCGCCAACCATTACAAATCAAAACTTGTCGGTAGAATTAAAATGAGAAAATAGTTCTTTTTGACTGAGAATGCTGACTTTGTGTGATAAAGCATTAAATTCATTTCCTCCTCCCCATTTGATTTCATAAAGAGATAGTTCTTTTCTTGAACGAACAAGAAGATCTACTTCTTGTTTTGTCTTGGTAGAATACCAAAAGTAAGTGTTTATGTTTTGTTCTCTGCACTTTATTTTTGATTGGATGACAAAAACACTTTCAAGCAATTGGCTTCGGGCTTTCTGAAATGCTTCCATTTGGATCCATTCCCAAATAGGAGTGAGATTATTTTTCCATGCATAAGAAAGATAATAGAGAAGAGGATCAATAAAATAGACTTTTCTCGCCTTATGAATGGCAGGACCATTTTTTTGAGGGTCATAGCAATAAAGCAGTTCACATAGGTGGGCATCTTGCAGATGTTCAATGTAATGAAGCGCAGTTTCATGACTTTTAACTGTTGTATTTTCAATAAGTTTAGACCATGTGACTCGTGAAGTTGCCGTTTCATAAATTCTAAATAAAATATGTTTTAAAATTTCTTCAGAAAGTTCATAATGAGCTGCATCGCCTATGATCCAATTTCTATATGTTCGAAATGTTTCTTCAGAAATTCTTCCAATTGTAACAAAATCGCGAATAGCATGAGGAAATCCCCCCACCTTGAAATAAATTTCTACGAGATCTTCAATATTGTATTTTTGGAAACAAGAAAGTTTTTGATATTGTACAGGCATAAGAGGGTAGAGTTGGATATCTTTTCCAGCCCCTCGTCTTCCAGGAAGGCGTTCTTTACTTTCCTTAAGATCTCTTGCGTTTGAGCCGGTGATGACAACAGTGGTGTTTCTAAACAAGCCCAGATTTGAACAGGTTAAAATGGCTCTTTGCCATTCCATAACAAAGGTGACTTCATCCAGAAAAACATAATTTTGATACTTTCGTTTTTCTGATATCCAATTTATCAATACTTCCTGAAGCTCGCCGAAGGAAGCCATTCCTTCACAGCTTAGAAATAGAATGTTTTCTGGCTCAGTTTTTTCATCTGTTACAAGTCGATCAATCCATTCTTTAATGAGAGTAGTTTTTCCTACTTGCCTTGGGCCTCGTAAAATATGAATTTGTTCTGGTTTAAATTCTAGGTTTTGAACAAGTGGATTACGATAGTAATAAGGTTGTCCTTGGATTAAGGAGAAATGCGGATCTGAATCTTGCCAGTGTGGGTCGTTCCACCAGAGATTTTGAAGTTCCAGGAGTTTCGAATCCATAACTTATTTATATCACAGCACAATTTAGTGTAAAGAAAAAGCAGCGATTTAAATCGCTGCTTTTTAAAGATTGACAGCCACTTTCAGCGCCAACCATTACAAATCAAAACTTGTCGGTAGTTTAGAATACATTTAAAAAATCTGACCTTTAAAAAGTTTTTCTAAAAATGATAATAGTGGTAAAACTTGGAAACCACGATACGTTAATGCTTCTTTCCCCATATACACTCCATAAGCTTTTACGATATTAATTCCTTTTCGTTCCTGTAGGGAAAGAATAGGCTTGAACCATTCAGGTTTCCATTTTTTACTATATTTTATTTCAATACAGATAATGTCGGCAGGTTTATTTGTTTTTTGTTTTGCTAATTCTATGATGAAATCAACTTCGCTGC
>CAYJUJ010000204.1:0-3223 GCA_964373325.1 uncultured bacterium | reverse complement strand
CCCAGGGTTAAACCTAAAAGAACATTCCAAACATAGTGTTTATCATCTACAAGCCTCGAAAAAGCTGTTAACAAAGGAAAAATAAAAATAACAATCCCAGTTTTTATTTTTACTATTCTTTTTAAAAAAGAATCTTCTTTGAAGAGTGTGCAATATTGTGTAAGCAAGGGAAATACAAGACAAGCTACTATAGAAGAATGGCCTGAAACACCGTGTCCGTTCCATGCAAAAAAGTGCATTTCTCCGCCCTGATGGGGTCTTGCTTCCGCAAAAATCCATTGTAAAAGTAAAGTTAAAATCCCCGTTACAACAAAAGAAACTCCACATAAAAATGCTGTTCTTTTTTCTCGAGATGATTTTAAAATAAAACCTAAAAGGTATAAAATAATAAGGGCTCCAGGAATAACGCCATCATTTCCTGGTGTTTTAGCTACTTTCAATATGAGTGAAATGCTAGGATAGGCTTTAAGTTTTACTGTAACTTCTTGAGTCTCTTTCCGTATTTCTTCCTTATGGAGATACAAAAAATAAGAAGAAGTAAAAATCACTCCATAGAATAAAATCCATATTAAAGTTTTCAACCTCACTAAGAAGCCTTAGAAATTCTCATCCCATAGAAGGATCGCACAACAAAGAAAAGCCCCACTATAAAAAAGGCCACTCCAATCCATAATGCAACATCCTTGGCAGAAACTGCTATTTCAACAGCTAAGAGACCAAAAAGGGTTGTAAATTTAATAATAGGGTTCAAAGCTACAGAGGTTGTATCTTTAAAAGGATCACCCACTGTATCTCCAACCACAGTTGCTGCATGAAGAGGAGTCCCTTTCTCTTTTAAATCTACTTCTACAACTTTTTTGGCATTATCCCAAGCACCTCCTGCATTAGCCATAAAGATAGCCTGAAATAAACCAAAGACTGCGATGGAAATAAGATAAGAAGCAAAGAAAGTAGGATCAAAACAAGCAAAAGCAAGAGTTAGGGAAAAAATAACTCCAAAAATATTAACCATGCCCGCTTGTGCATATTGAGTACAAATTTTAACAACCTCTTTAGAGGATTCTGTAGAGGCTTTGGCTGTTGAATCTAAACGGATGTGTTTCTTAATATATTCTACTGCTCTAAAAGCCCCCGTTGTCACAGCCTGCATCGAAGCCCCTGAAAACCAGTAAATAACAGAGCCCCCTGTAATAAAACCTAAAAGAACTTTTGAATTCAAAAGATCCAATTTTAAATTAAGCAGAAGAATAATAGAAAAAATCATAGTGGTTGCACCAATAACAGCCGTTCCAATAAGCACAGGTTTTGCCGTAGCTTTAAAAGTGTTTCCAGCTGAATCGTTCTCTTCAAGCAAATGCTTACCCTTTTTAAAGTCTGGCCTAAAACCAAACTGTTTTTCAATCTCAGAACTCACATTGGGTAAATGTTCAATTTGAGATAGTTCAAAAACAGACTGTGCATTATCAGTAACAGGTCCATAACTATCAACTGCAATAGTCACTGGCCCCATACCCAAAAAACCAAAGGCAACTAATCCAAAGGCAAATACTGTTGGATAAACCATAAACTGATCTAGCCCCTGAGAAGAGGTCAAAAACGCAATAAACATAAGCCCTACAATCATAATCCCCTTCCAGAAAGCACCAAAATTACCTGCTACAAGACCAGAAAGAATAGTAAGAGAAGCACCCCCTGAACGAGAAGCACTTACAATTTCCGCCACATGCTTTGATTTAGCTGAAGTAAAAATTTTAGTGAATTCAGGAATAACCGCTGCTGCTATAGTTCCACAACTAATAATAGTTGCAAGACGCCACCAAAGATTTTCCCCTACCCCTTGCATCAAAAGATAGCTAACCCCATACGTTACAATAATGGAAACAATGGATGTAACCCATACTAAAGAAGTTAAAGGAGCTTCAAAATTAAAGTGGTCTTTATGACCATACAATGCATGCGCTATTTTATTATTAGTCCAATAAGAAAACACAGATGTCACAACCATAAGAATCCGCATTGCAAATATCCACACTATAAATTGTGCTTGTAGCTCTGTACTATTTGCAGAAGGAGTAAGGCCACCATCTGTGCCAAAAAGCATGCCCACTGCTAAAACAATAAAACTAATAAGAGCAACGCCTGTAACACCATAGGTTTCAAAACCATCTGCCGTTGGCCCCACAGAATCGCCAGCATTATCACCCACACAATCTGCAATAACGCCAGGATTTCTCGCATCATCTTCCTTAATATTAAAAACAATTTTCATAAGATCAGAGCCAATATCGGCAATCTTTGTAAAAATTCCACCGCAAATTCTCAAAGCCGAAGCTCCCAAGGATTCACCAATGGCAAACCCAATAAAACAATCCCCTGCACTTTCTCTTGGAACAAAAAGAAGAATAAAAATCATCATGATGAGCTCAACACAAATAAGAAGCACCCCGATGGACATCCCAGCACGCAACGGAATTTCCATGAGGGGATAGGGTCTTCCTGTAAGAGAAGCAAAAGCAGTACGGCTATTGGCATAGGTATTAATCCTCATTCCAAACCAAGCAACACCAAAAGATCCAAGAATTCCTATTATTGACCAAACGAAAATGAGAAGAACTCTCGAAAGCTCAAAATGTCTCAAGCCAAAGAAATAGTAAAAAATACAAGCACCAATAAAAACCTCTAAAACAATAAGAAGTTTTCCTTGCTGGAAAAGATAAGTTTTACATGTTTCGTAAATAAGACTGGAAATATCAAGCATGGCTTTATGTGCGGGCAATTTTTTAGTTTTTACAAATTCAAATAAGCCAAATGCCATTCCAAGAAGTGAAATAATGATTCCTGAGAAAAGAATTGTAAATCCGCTAACGTTAAACCCAAACAAGTTGTAAAAGACATTAGAAAATTCAGGTATGTGCAACTCTGCTTCACTAGCAAAAGCTACATTTCCCAATAAAACATTTCCCAAAACCACAGCCACTATGTTTTTTATACATTTCATAAAATGATCCTTTCTTTATATATTTTTGACTCTGACTTCGTCATTCCAGCACTTAATTGAGGGCTGGAATCCATTCCTTTAAAATCCTGGATCCCGAGTTGATCCCAGCCTGCGCTGGGACGGGATGACAAACACAGAAAGCTATCTTCTCATTACATTCTTGTCAATTTTAACCTATGCTAGGTGGTGTAACGATCTGTGTGTAAAAGTAAGAAGCCCCGTTGG
>CAYJUJ010000203.1:0-3266 GCA_964373325.1 uncultured bacterium | reverse complement strand
TGTGGGTTAGCATTAAGCTCCATCACCTTACCTTCACCGGCAGTGACATTAATAATCTCTCGAACATCAACCTTATAACCAGACCTTCCTAAAATAAGTCGCCCTGTCGGGTGACCAATCATTGTGGTATATTTATTTTTGAGCGCTTTACAAATTCTCTGTGTCATTTCTTTTTCAGGCATGTTAAAGCGGGAATGAATAGAAGCAATCACAAAATCAAAAGAGGCCAAAATCTTATCAGGATAATCCAGAGTGCCATCCGCCAAAATATCGCACTCTATTCCCTTTAAGATTCTGATCTTTTTAAGTTTTGTATTTAATTTATCTATGGCTTTTTGTTGTTCAGTTACTTCCTTTGGCTTTAAACCATGCGCATAAAAAGCTGCTTGGCTGTGATCAGAAATACCTACATATTCAAGTCCTAAATTTTCGGCAGCAATCACCATATCTTCAAGAGGCGCATTGCCATCACTAGAATTAGTATGAACGTGAAAAACTCCTTTAATATCCTTTGCTTCAACTAAATGTGGTAGCTTTCCCTTCTCGGCAGCTTCAATCTCCCCCATATTTTCACGAAGTTCTGGTGGAATAAAGGAAAGTCCTAACGCTTTAAAAATATCTTCTTCCGTTTTGCAAGAAATATTCTTGTTACCTTTAAACAATCCATACTCATTAAGTTTCAAGTTCTTTTCCTTTGCCAGGGATCGCATGGCTGTATTGTGCTCCTTGCCACCTGTAAAATAGAGCAGCGCATAAGGAAATTCTTCATCACTGACACAGCGAAGATCTACCTGAATGCCCGATGTTAAAGTAACACTTGATTTTGTTGCTCCCTGATTTTGAATACCCTTTACGTTTTTAGCTTGAGTAAAGGCTTCCATAACTACTTCCGGATTTTTGGAACTAACCAAAATATCAATATCCTTAATGATTTCCTTTTTTCGACGAATGCTTCCAGCTATTTCACAGCGAATGACATTTTTGTTAGAAGAAAGAGTTTTATAAACTCCCAAAGCTTCATATTCTACTTGCGGATAAAGATACTGCCCCTGAAATTTAAGAAAGTGCCCAATTCCTTCTAAGATTTTACTTTGAGATTTTTCCCCAAAGCCTTTTAGTTTTAAAAGACGATTTTCTTTGCAAGCATACTCAAGCTCTCGAACAGTTGTGATCTTTAGTTTGTCATAAAGTAACTTTACCTTTTTAGGTCCAAGACTTGGTATTTTTAAAATCTCAAAAATACCTGGTGGAAAATGAGCTTTAAGTTTTGCATGTTCTGAACTTTTCCCCTTTTGAACAAGCTCCGTAATAACTTGAGCGATACCCTCACCTATGCCTTTAATAGATGTGAGTTTTTTCTCCCTCACAAGGGTAGCGATATCTTCAGTTAAAGCTTCAAGAGAACGAGCTGCATTAACGAAAGCTCTAATTTTAAAAGGGTTCTCACTCTTTAATTCCAGAAGGGTTGCGATCTCCTGCAAAATGGAAACAATTTCGTATTTATCCACGTGGGAAAACTAGGCGATCGTCATAAGGCATGCGAGGATCTGTAATATCGTTTGCGGTATCAAGAATTCTATTGTTGTTATCAACATAAATCAGTCTAGGCTCGTACTCACGAAGTTCGGCATCCGTATAATCTGCATAAGAAGCAACAATCACAAGATCACCCTTATGAGCTTTCCAAGCTGCCGCTCCATTAATATGAATCTCACCATTACCTTCTTCTTGTCCATAGATGGCATAGGTACTAAACCGCTCCCCATTAGAAAGGTTATAAACATCAATCTGTTCAAAAGGCAGAATTTTGGCAGCCCTGGCTAAAACAGGGTCTAAACACATACTTCCCTGATAATGGAGATTAACCCCCGTAATGGTAACTTTATGAATTTTAGACTTAAGCATTCTCCGAAGCATCGCTTTTATTATTATCAGATAAAAATGCACCGTGTCAAAGCTCTTGCCTGACAGAGCTTCCTTGATTACCGTAGCAGATATGGGTTTTAAACACCGCCCGCCACAGGTTAAACTAGCTGGTATTATTCTTGAACCATATAATTTAGCTGTTGCGACCGCCAGAACCTGCTATTCCTCAAAAGGCATTATTACCCCCTCTGATGTTGATAAAGATGAAAAATCAAGAGAACTTCGAGATAAAATTGCTAAAAGTACAAGAGAGGCAGGGCATTTAACAACAAGGCAACACGCGCACTTTGTTTTTAGTATCGATGCGGTTTCAAGAAGTTTTATTTGGTCTTTTTTACACTCTCACCCTTTCTACAACTCAGAACAAGTTTCCCAAAGATATGTTCGTGTGAGTCCAGACAATTTTTATATTCCAGAATTAGATGAAAAGAATCAATCTATCTACGAAAACACCATTACGATGCAAATAGAAAGTTACAATAGGCTCATTGAAATTGTAAAACCAACCGTTCAAAAAGAGTATTACCAAATATTTCCACATCGCCTTAAAAATGCTGAAAAATGGAATGGAACTATTTTAAAAAGGGCCTATGAAGTGGCCAGGTACTGCCTTCCATTGGCTACACATGCTTATATGTATCATACTATCAGTGCCCTAACTCTTTTGCGTTATTACAAAATGATGGAAGTTTTTGACACCCACACAGAACAAAAACAGGTTGTTAAACAAATGCTCGAGGAGGTTAAAAAAGAAGATCCCCTCTTTGAAAAAGAAATAGAAGGTTTTTATAAGTTAGAAGAGACAGCGGAATTTAAAATACTTGCAGAGTTTCATGATTCAAAACAAACAAGTGGTTTTATTGATGAGTTTGACAAAGATTTGGGAAATCATTGGTCTAAATTAATAGACTACAAAGTTCATTCAGAAAAAACATTGGCTCAAAGTGTAAGATCCATTTTAGGACTTACTCAGAAACAACTCAGTGATGAAGAAGCCATTGAGCGAGCTTTAAATCCTGCCTATAATAGTTACCTTTCAGATACTCTTAATACTAATATGCATGCAAAACTCTCTCGTGCTTTATCTCATGTGCATTTTACATTTAGAAAAAAAATAAGCCATACCGCAGACTCTCAAGAACAAAGGCACCGAATGCTTCCAGGATCTAGACCCATCCTTATGACTCATTATAGTGGAAAGCCAGATTACATCACACCCAAAGTAATTCTCATAAATGAAGAAGCTCAAGAACTTTATAATAATACAATGAAAAAAACTTATGGAGCCATCAATACATTACTGAAAAATGGTATTAGCTTTGAAAAAGCTCATTATTTAT
>CAYJUJ010000202.1:886-3289 GCA_964373325.1 uncultured bacterium | reverse complement strand
AACCTCTTATTACCATTTATGCAAAAAAAATTGCAAAAACACCTATAGCTATTTCTTATTTCAAAAATGAAGAAGAAAAAGATGAAGAACTTGGTAAAAATTTAAGAATGATCCTTGAAGATGATTTAAGTTTTACAAATTATTTTATATGGATACCTCCCGGTTCTTTTCTTGAGGACCCCAGAAAAGTAAGTACCCCAAATTATACTCTTTGGAAAAATCTCCAATGCCGATTCCTTATCACAGGTACATTTAAAAGGGAGGAAAAAGAAGTTTCTGTAACCCTTGATCTTCATGACATTAATAAAGCCCAAGTTGTTACAAGCAAAACAAAGAAAGCCCCCCTTGTACAACAAAAATGGCTTATGCACTCTTTGGCTAACGATATTATTGAAACCCTCACAGGAGAAAAAGGAATTTTTCTAACAAAAATTCTTTTTGTCTCGAATTATACTGGTTACAAAGAACTTTTCATGATGGATTATGATGGTAATAACATCACCCAACTCACAAAAAGGAAAAACATAGTTTTATTGCCTTCTTGGTCTCCTGACGGAAAAAATATTCTTTTTTCTTCCTATAATATTCATCAAAAAAATAGAAAAAACCTTGATCTTTTTGTTATGGATGTCGAAACAAAAAAAACAAAAGTACTTTCAAATAGAACGGGTCTTAATATGGGTGGCATTTTTTCACCCAATGGTCAATCCATTGCCCTAACCCTATTAACGCCGAATAAAAGCCTTCCCAGCCTTTACCTCATGGATGCGGATGGAAATAATCCAAAACTCATTGCTCAAAGCTTTGAAAATGATTTTTCTTCTACCTTTTCACCTGATGGCAAAAAATTACTTTTTGTTTCAACAAGGGCGGGAAACCCACATCTTTTTATTAAAGACCTTGAAGCGCCAACGACAGAAGCAAAACGCCTGACCTATGCTGGAAAATATAATGCGAAGCCTGATTGGTCTAAAACTTCCAACATGATTGCTTTTGCTGGTCAACTAGAGGGGCATTTTGATTTATTCACAATTGATCCAAATGGCTTTGTCATTGAGAGGCTCACCAAAATTGAAAGTAGCGGAGATAATGAGCATCCCTCCTGGGCGCCCAATGGAAGACATCTTGCTTTTTATTCTACGAGAGAAAGACTTTCTAATATTTATGCTATCACTTCCGACGGAAGTTACGAAAAAAAATTAACAGAAAACTTGGGTTCGTGTACAACCCCTGCATGGAGTCCTGTGAATTTTGATTTAGAAAAGCCTAGCTCATTTTTTGAGCAAATAAAACACCTCTTTTCTTATTTGAAAACTAGCATTTCTTCAGTTACACTGAACTAAGATATTTGCTAAAAATAATCATCTGATCTTTTGAAATTTTTAGGTCCTTTTTAGGACAAGATATTATGAGGGAACGCCTCGGCCGGACATGGGCAGTACCTGTAATCTGGATCTTGTTCTTATCTATTTTTCTCTTTCTCACATCTGTCAAAGCTCAAAGTAAAGTAACACTCATGGCTTACAATGTTGAAAACCTTTTCGATGCCAATGATGATGGTGTGCAACAAGGGGATATGGCCTTTTTGCCAATGGTTATTAAACAGCAGTGGGGGGAAAATTACTGTCAAGGCATGTCTGGTTTTTATTATAAACTCTGTGCAGAGTTAGACTGGATACAAGAGAAATATGAAAAAAAATTGGCAAAAATTGCTTCTGTACTCTTAGATTATAACAAAGGCACAGGTGCTGATATCATTACACTCGAAGAATTAGAAAATAAACAAGTTATTACAGATTTATGGGAAAAACATCTTAAGCAAAAGGGCTACTTACAACCTATTCACTTTGAAAGCCCTTCTTATAGAGGGATTGACGTAGGTATTCTTTCAAAGCTTTCTTTAGTGGAGCCTCCACGCGCTCATAAGGTGGACTTAAGCGGTATCGGAGAAGCAACAAGGGATATTGTCGAAGCAACATTTTGGCTGCCCTATAACCAAAAATTAAGAGTGACTGCTAATCACTGGCCATCTCAAGCTCATTCTGTTTCAACTAGACTTGTTGCTGCAACACTTTTAAAAACTTTGGCTCAAAAAGCCCAAAAAGAAGGAATTCCTTTTATTGCATTGGGAGATTTTAATACACTCGAATCAGAAGCTCCCAACCCTATTGGGCAAGTGGCTGATAATTTTCCGCCTAGAAAAGAAAAACCTTTAGTTGATATTCATAGTTTCATAGGTAAACCAAAAAAATTTCCACCTGCTACACATTATTATCGTGGCAAGTGGGATCACTTAGATCGCATCCTAGCCAGTAAGGATCTTTTTTCAAAAAACAATCCTGTTCAAATTAATCCCTTTAGTTTCAAAATTCTTGCTCACCCTTATTTGTTTAGGGAAATTAA
>CAYJUJ010000202.1:0-876 GCA_964373325.1 uncultured bacterium | reverse complement strand
ATTAAAAATAATCAAAATTCACAGTTAGAAAAAGTTCCTTATCGATATGATTTTTTTACTGATGAAGGTTACTCTGATCACCTTCCCATCACCATTCAACTTTTGGTCCAAAAGTAATGATATCTAATATGTTGATCACGTCACGGGATAAACTCTGCGAAGAATCTCCTAGTATATAATTCATGCTGAAATAGTGATTCTTCTTTTCGTCATTCTGAGCGAAGCGAAGAATCTCATCGAAGTATACCAGGATGACAGTGAGGTAAGTTCTCTGGATTATGAGAACCTTCAAATCAAACTTGCTTAGAAAAGAGGCTATCCCTAAAAGAGACAGTCTCTTTTCTTCCTTGAAAAACGGTTTTGTTTAGATTACAGAGAAAATGATGATATTGAGAAAGCTTCTTTTTATTCTTTTTCTGTCTTTAGCTTCTCTAACTTTATTTGCCGTTGATACCATTGGAAATTTGGGGCAAGTGAATGAAAATGTTTATAGGGGAGAAGGTCTTGATGAGGAAAGTGACTATCAACAACTGGGAGAATTAGGTATCAATACCATTATTAATCTTCGAACAAAAAGGTACCGAGACGATAAAGTATTGTGCAAAAAATATAATTTGAATTGCCGGCTTTTCCCTATCAATCTTTCATATCCAGGTTCTGACAAGCGTTTCAATTATGAAATGCTCAAAAAAGCCTTTTACTTTACTCTTAAGGAAGCTTCTCAAGAAAGAAAAGTTTATATTCACTGTCACTATGGCAGTGATCGTACAGGGGCATTAGCAGCGGCACTAACCCTTCGAGAAATCACATGTGGGAAAGAATATAATGCCGATGAAACATGGAAGAAAATCTACAAAGACCTTATTGACCATGGCT
>CAYJUJ010000201.1:0-3296 GCA_964373325.1 uncultured bacterium | reverse complement strand
GTAGGCGTTAATCCCAATGATATTCACGGATGCTTTTTCTCTACTCCTTCTTTTTTTTTCAAATTAAGAGCGACACTTTTCTTACCCCGATTCACAATGGAAAAAGGAGCACTCACACCATTCTTCAAAAAAGGAGGCATGTACCTCATGTAATCACCCCTTTCAGGATCCTCAATTTTTATAACTTCTGCACCTAAATCCTTTAAAATAAGCGTACAATAGGCCCCTGGCAGCAAACGAGTAACGTCAATAACCCTCATATTATTCAATGGTTTCATACAATAGCCAGGTGAAAAAGTGCCAGGCAGTTTTCAACATAGCCAGGCACTTTTTCACTGTAAAGTAAAACTTTCTAAGACATCTGCCGATAAAGTATATGGAGGGCGAAATGCCAAAACAAACGCTAGTCTTAAATGACTCCGGATTGGTTCCAAACACTCTCCCAGTACTGCCGGTGCTGAGTGCCGTCATATTTCCCCATGCGATTATTCAACTCTTGATTCGCATGGATAAAAATAAAAAACTACTTGAAAAATACAAAGAAGATAGTCTTGTCTGCGTTGTATCTCCTAAAAATAAATCGGTCGAGGAATTTAAACCAACCGACTTATATAGTGTAGGAGTTTGCTCCAAAGTTTTAGACATTGTTGACGCAGGGCCAGACTCTTTACAAATAGTATTACAGGGGCTCAGCCGCGTTTATATTGAGAAATATCTACAAGAAGATCCATTTTTTATAGCTGAAGTTAAAAAGATTGAATCCATCGAGAATGAAGATGAAGAAACTTTTATGCTTCTGAATGACCTTTTAGAGCGCTTTAATAAATTTATTGAAATGAATCCTCGTTACAGCCGTGAGATGAGCCGCGTTGTAGAAATGAAAATGAATGAAGGGCCAGGTGTTATCTGTGATCTGATTGCTTCCTACGTCAATTTCAAGATGGAAGAAAAACAAGAAATACTAGAAGCCCTTGATGTTCAAAATCGCATCCAAAAACTCATGAAGCTTATAGATAGAGAACTTGAATTTTTAAAAGTGGAAACTGATATTCAAGACAGAGCCCGTGAAGACATGGCTAAATCACAAAGGGAATATTTTTTAAGGCGCCAGATGGATCAAATCAAACGTGAACTAGGTGAAGAAGAAGGTGGCAGCACTGATGTTATGGAGCTTAAAGAAAAAGCTAGAACCAAAGGCTTTCCTAAAGAAGTTTCCCAAGTGGTTCAAAAAGAAATTAAGCGCCTTGAAGAGCTTCACCCATCAGCTGCAGATTACAATATTATAAGAACCTATCTTGATTGGTTCATAACACTTCCATGGAAAGAGCAAACGAGTGACAATCTCAACATCAAAGAGGTTAAAAAAATTCTGGATGAAGACCATTTTGGATTGGCAGAAGTTAAGGAAAGAATCCTAGAATATCTGGCCGTTTTGAAATTAAAAAAGGATTTAAAAGGCCCTATCCTTTGCCTTGCAGGACCTCCAGGTGTTGGGAAAACTTCTCTGGGTCAATCCATTGCGCGAGCACTGGGGCGAAAATTTGTAAGAATTTCTTTAGGTGGTGTTCGCGATGAAGCAGAAATTAGAGGGCATCGTCGAACTTATGTGGCAGCACTTCCTGGAAAGATTATTTATGGAATGAAAAAAGCAGGTACTATTAATCCCCTTTTCATGATTGATGAAATAGATAAAATTAGTGCTGAAAGAGGAGATCCGGCCTCAGCACTTTTAGAAGTGCTCGACCCAGAACAAAATAATACTTTTCGAGATAACTATTTGGAAGTTCCCTATGACCTAACCCATGTTATGTTTATTACAACAGCCAACTATCTTGAAAACATTCCCCTTCCACTTCAAGACCGGATGGAGATCATAAGACTTCCTGGCTACACCCAAGAAGAAAAATACTTTATTGCAAAAGATCATCTCATTCCAAAACAATTAGTAGAACATGGGTTAAAACATGAACATGTGTCCTTCACTAAATCAGGTATTAATGAAATTATTACACATTATACCCGTGAAGCAGGGGTTCGAAATTTAAGTCGTGAAGTTGCAAACGTATGCCGAAAAATAGCTAAAAGTATTGCTCAAACAAGCAATTTTCATAAAAAATTTACAATTCAAAAAAAATCTATATCAAGGTACTTAGGCCCTAAAAAAGTTCTCCCAGAAGAACCACTTGTTAAGAAACATGAATGTGGTGTTGCTATTGGTCTTGCATGGACACCTGTTGGGGGAGAAATTTTAACAATTGAGGCAAGCCGAGTGTATCGCCCCGGAAAAGAATCTTTTAAAATTACAGGCCTGCTTGGAGATGTTATGCAAGAATCCGTTCAAGCTGCGATCACTTATGTGAGAGCAAAAGCACAAGAACTTGGAATTGATCGAAGCGCTTTTATAGATAGCCTTATTCACATCCATTTCCCTGCAGGCGCTGTGCCTAAAGATGGCCCTTCTGCAGGTATTACAGTTGCAACAGCCATTGCTTCAGAGCTAAGCCATCGACCTGTCAAAGAAAGCATAGCTATGACGGGTGAGCTCACTCTGCGTGGACATATTTTGCCAGTGGGTGGTATTAAAGAAAAGGTTTTAGCAGCCTACCGTAGTGGGATTAAAACCGTTTATTTACCAAAAAAGAATGAGGTGGATTTAAAGGGGCTGCCCCATGAAATCAAGCAACGCATGACCTTTAAATTGGTTGAACATGCCGATGAGGTTTTTAAGGAAGTATTTGAAGAGCTCGTCCTTGAAAAGAAAACAGCTACTTCAAGCCAATACTTTTAAAGGAAGTTGCGGTGAGTGAAAATTTGCGGGTCCTGCCGCCTCTGGGTTCCCTCCACATCTCGTGCTCGCAGGAACGCGGGTCCTTCGTGAGAGTCCCAATGAAGAATCTCTCAGGACTCGGTATTTTGCATCTGACGTTATGCAAAATACCTTCGGCTGCGCGCGAGTGTGGCTTGCCCACCGGCGTCACCCCCAAATTTTCACTCACTGCGATGGATGCTTCCTCTACAATGGCAAGGAGGCACTCACTGCAATAATCTTTTAATCCAACTCACAATCTCTCCTCGAAGTTCAGGATACTTGTGAAAAAGAGCGGTTCCATGATCGGATACATTGAAAAGTTTAAACTCTAAGCTTGCAATTCCACGTTTGTTTTCTTTATACATTTTAACTAATTTTTGAGTACTTTGAGAAGAATAAATATCTCCCTTCGCAGCTGCGACAAATAGAGGAATAGAAAGATGCTTCATATCCTTAAGAATATTAATATTTCTATAAGCAATACCTG
>CAYJUJ010000200.1:0-3309 GCA_964373325.1 uncultured bacterium | reverse complement strand
ACAGTCCACGGACTAAGAGGCAGCCATTGATCGATTGGATGAAGCGGCAAGACTTGGGGATCTCTAGAGGGAAAATGGGCCGTAAACATATAGCCAACTATAAAATAGAGCAAAATGAGAAGTCCAAGTACAATCTTTTTTCTTTCGAAATGAGTCATTTATGAGTGCTCCAAGCTCTGATAGAATAAGAGTATATGAAAAAAATAGGGCTTTTCAAACGTTTTTTCCATGAGGAAAATGCACAAGTTACGGTTGAATACGTCCTTACCTTAGCTGTTATGATTAGTGGCACTGTTTTCATTCTTTACCAATTCCAAGATGTTCTCAAAAAATTCTGGCAAGCGCTTATCAACAAAGTCGCCCAAGGTTGCCCCAGCTGCTAAAAACTGCCTCAAATTGTACCTGGCTATTTTTCGCCTCAAAAGTGCCTGGCACTTTTTCAACACTCAAAGATTTTTTCTAAGGCCTGTTTCCAAGGAAGAATTACAATCTCTTCTATTTTTTTGGGCTGTTCTCCTAAGTATGCAATCAGCTTTTGATGGGACTTTTTAAAATATTCAGAAAAACTTTTAAATCCTCTTAAATCCGATCTTGAAATCTGAGAGGATGCTTTTATCTCTAATGCCGTTATATGCCCTTTATGTTCTATAATAAAATCTACTTCTGCTCCGTGTTCTGTTCTAAATGTTGAAATTCTAAAATCTACTTCGGGTTCTAAATCATGAGAATAAGCAAGGGCATGGCATTGGTTAAAAATAAAATGTTCAAATAAATATCCTTTTCTATCCTGACTGGCTGAAAAATTACCTAGAGCTCCATTGAGCACCCCAATATCAAAGAAATAAAACTTGGGATGCTGAATAAGCCTTTTTCGCATCGATTTTGCAAAAGAATCGCAACGGCTAACAATCAATGTCTCTTCTAAAATTTCAAAATATCGCGCCGCAGTTTGCCTTGGAACTTGAGCTTCAGAAGAAAGTTTTGATAAATCTAAATATTGTCCCGAATGTGCTGCAGCAATATATAAAAAACGTGCAAATCCTTCAATGTTTTTGGTTAAGGCCTCTGCTTGAATTTCTTCTCTCAAATATGTAGCAACGTAAGAACGAAGTAATTTTATTTGATTTTCTCGATCTGGCTCCGTATAAATACCCGGCAATCCCCCTATTTCAAGATAATCTTTTATTCGAAACTCAGATTGGAGTTCTTCATAAGTTAAAGGACCTAGGTGATATGTAAAAACTCTACCAGGAAGTAAGTTGGCACCTCCCCTTTTCAATTTTCGAGCACTCGAGCCAGTTAAAAAAAACTGGAGTCTTTTTTTTCTCTTTTCTTTTTTTGATTCGATAATATCTTTATCCAAAATAAATTGGATAGTATTTAAGAGCTGGGGAAGTCTTTGAATTTCATCTATAAAAATTTTTTTATACTGTCCTGTGGCAAGCCTTTCATTTAATTCCGAAGGATTTTTTAAAAAATCCAAATAAGTTTGTTCATTGGTAAGATTTATGCTCGTATCTGGCTTTAAGGAATCCACCAGCGTAGTTTTACCTGTTTGCCTAGGTCCTAAAAGTATGAAACTTTGCTCAATACGTTGTAACCTATCTAAAAGCTTCCTTTTAATCATACGGTTATTATACCGCGTAATATGACTGCAATCAATTTAAAAAATGTGCCTATTTAATGGGAGCCTGACACCCAATATCTAAAGAGGGGCAAGGAGATAGTTTGACGAGTGAGAGGTTCTTTTATAGATTTTGCGCATGATTTTGGCTATTGACCAAGGAACTACAGGAACTACAGCGCTTCTTATTGATAAAAATCTTAAAATTCTTGGGAAAGTGACGGTTGATTTTAGCCAAATTTTTCCAAAATCTGGTTGGGTTGAACATAACCTTGATGATATTTGGAAATCAGTATTGCAATCCATTAAACAACTTCTTCAAAAAACAAGAAAGGATCCCAAAAAAATTGAGGCCATTGGAATTACCAATCAAAGAGAAACAACATGCCTCTGGAATAAAAAAACAGGCAAACCTCTTCACAATGCCATCGTTTGGCAATGCCGACGAACAGCATCTATGTGCGATGATCTTAAAAAAAGAGGGCTAAATCCACTATTCCAAGAAAAAACAGGCTTATTATTGGACGCTTATTTTTCTGGAACAAAAATGAAATGGTTTTTGGATAACATTTCCGCATCCAAAGAAAAGGATTCGGTTTTTGGAACTATCGATAGTTTTCTCATTTCAAAACTTTCTGGAAATGGAGCGCATGTGACTGATGCCTCTAACGCATCAAGAACGCTTCTCATGAATTTAAAAACTCTTTCATGGGATCAAGAACTTTTACATATTTTAAAAGTACCCCAATCAAAACTTCCAGAAATTAAATCAAATTCAGAAATTTACACTAAAACAAAGGGGCTTGGTATTTTACCAAACGGCATTCCTATAGCCTCTGCAGTTGGCGATCAACAAGCGGCTCTCTTTGGACAAGCTTGCTATGAAGAAGGAGATGCAAAGTGTACTTATGGAACCGGATCATTTCTACTTCTCAACATAGGCAAAAAACCTGTTTTGTCCAAAAACCATCTTTTAACGACGGTCGCCTGGAAACTTGGCAATCAAACAACCTATGCTTTAGAAGGTAGTGTTTTTATTGCTGGGGCTGCTGTTCAGTGGTTGCGTGATGGTTTAGGAATTATAAAAACATCTGAAGATGTTGAAAAACTAGCCCGAAAAGTTTCTACTTCTGAAGAGGTTGTTTTTGTACCGGCCCTTACAGGTTTGGGTGCACCTTATTGGAGAGCCGATGCCAGAGGCACGCTCACAGGAATTACGCGGGGCACAACTAAAGCCCATATTGCAAGAGCAACACTAGAGGCCATTGCATTTCAAAACTACGATCTTGTTAAAACAATGGAAAAAGATACTGGTAAGCCATTAAAAATACTAAAAGTAGATGGTGGGGCAGCAGTCAATAAGCTTCTCATGCAATTTCAGGCAGACCTTTTACAAACAAAATTAGTACAGCCCAAAACTCTTGAAACAACTGCACTTGGAGCAGGCCTTTTAGCAGGGTTGGGTGTTGGCCTTTTTAAAAATATTTCAGAAATTCATAAAAAATGGAAGGCTCATACTACTTATCAACCCAAAATGAATGAAGAAACAAGAAACCACCATTTAGCAAAATGGAAAAAGGCAGTTCAAAAGGTTTTGGGATAATAAGATTAGAAAAATAAACTGAGGGCATCGTGGATGTGGGAAATACCACAAAGCTCGATACCTTTTATTTTTTTTAGTTTCT
>CAYJUJ010000199.1:0-3347 GCA_964373325.1 uncultured bacterium | reverse complement strand
ATTTTTTCACACTCTCTATAAATTTAATCTTAGAAACCCTTCTTTCATGGCGCCCGCCTTCAAAGTCGGTTTTAAGCCACGTTTCAATAATTTTAAAAAGTTCTTTTTGCTCTACTAAACCACCGGGAAGCACTAACACATTGGCATCATTATGCTTGCGACTCATCTCTGCCATGTAATCATTGAACGCCAACGCTGCCCGAACACCTTGAAATTTATTGGCTACCATAGCCATTCCAACGCCAGTGTGACAAATAAGAATACCTCGATCACACTCTCCTTGATTAATTTTTTGTGCGAGAGTGGCAGCATAATCAGGATAATCTACAGACTCTTCACCGTTAGCACCCAGATCTAGCAAAAAAGGAAAATGTTTAAGAAGAGACTTTTTAAGTTCAACCCCTCGATGATCAGAAGCAATCAGCACTTTTTTCATACTCTTTTAAAAACGAGTGATGCGTTTGTTCCACCAAACCCAAAAGAATTGGATAATGCATAATCTATTTTTTTCTCAATGGGGTGATTGGGAATATAATTCAAATCACATTCTTCATCAGGATGTTCTAGATTAATCGTGGGCGGAAGCACGCCTTTTAAAGCTAAAATAGAAAAGATAGCTTCAACTCCACCTGCAGCACCTAAAAGATGCCCTGTCATTGACTTTGTAGAGCTCACAGGAAGCTCATAAGCATATTTTCCAAAAACTTTTTTAATAGCTTGCGTCTCTGCAATATCACCCATATCTGTTGAAGTACCATGCGCATTAATATAACCAACTCGATAGGGAATCATTTCAGCATCGGTAAGTGCCATGGTCATACAGCGAGCCGCCCCCTCGCCCCCAGAAGAAGGATTGGTAATGTGACTTGCATCAGAGTTAAGCCCATACCCCACAAGCTCTGCATAGATTTTGGCCCCTCTTTTTATTGCATGATTGTATTCTTCTAAAACAAGAATGCCTGCACCTTCCCCCATAACAAAACCATCTCTATCTTTATCAAAAGGGCGACTGGCTTTGGCTGGCTCATCATTTCTATTGGACAAGGCTCGACAAGCACAGAAAGCAGCAACTCCAAGATTTGTGATAACTGCCTCAGCTCCACCTGCCAGCATAATATCAGCCCGTCCCTCTCGAATATGATTGAGAGCATTTCCAATAGCATGAGAGCCTGCGGCACAAGCAGTTGTTGTACATTCATTAGGTCCTTTAAGACCTAACTTAATAGAAACATGACCCGAAGCTAAGTTAGGAATCATCATAGGAACAATAAAAGGAGAAACACGACGAATACCTTTTTCTTTCAAAATAATAATACCATCTTCAATAGCCTGAAGCCCACCCATCCCAACTCCTATGATAACACCAGCTCGAAACTGCTCCTGTTCTGAAAAGCTCAAGCCACTATCAGAAAAAGCCTCGAGAGAAGCTATAATAGCAAAGTGACAAAAGCGATCCATACGCTTTGCTTGAGCTGCAGGAATATGATTTTCTACATTAAAATTTTTAACTTCAGAAGCTATTTTACAAGGAAGGTGGGATGCATCAAAACGGGTAATAGGACCAGCGCCACTTTTACCCTGGGTAATATTTTGCCATGTCTCTTGAACATTATGACCCAGAGGCGTTACTGCTCCAAGTCCTGTAATAACAACTCTTCTTCGTGCACTCATCCATTTGTTTTGTTGCTAATATAATTAACAACATCAGCAACGGTTCTAGTCTTCTCAGCATCTTCATCTGGAATTTCAATATTAAACTCTTCTTCTAATGCCATAACAAGCTCTACAATATCCAAAGAATCAGCCCCCAAATCATCAACAAAAGATGCTTCCATTTTAACTTTGTCAGCTTCAACACCTAATTGATCAACAATAATCTCTCTTACTTTATCTTGAACTTTGGCTGCCATACTCTCCTCCTACATATATAAACCGCCATTAACTCCAAATACTTGGCCTGTGATATAAGCACTTTTTTCTGATGCCAAAAAACTTACAACGGCACCAACATCACTAGGATTCCCAAATTTCTTTAGCGGAATCGCATCCAACATAGCTTGTTTCACTTTCTCTGGCAAGTGAAGTGTCATCTCTGTTTCAATATAACCAGGGGTTATTGCATTAACTGTAATCGATCGACTTGCAATTTCTCTCGCCAAAGCCTTTGTAAAACTAAGAATCCCTCCTTTAGATGCAGCATAATTGACCTGACCAGGATTACCTGCATCTCCTACTACAGAAGAGATATTAATAATTCGCCCCCATCTTTCTTTAATCATAGAACGAAGGGCCATTTGGCTACAGAGAAAAACCCCTTTGAGATTGACATCTAAAACCTGATCCCAATCTTCCTCTTTCATTCGTAACAGTAGATTATCCTTTGTAATACCCGCATTGTTAACTAAAATATCTATTTTACGATGGCTTTTAATAATCTGCTCAAAGGCAGTTTGAACTTCTTTTGCATGAGACACATTGAATCGAAAGGCTCGCGCTTGTGAATTTATTTTTTGTAACTCTTTCAAAGCACTTCCTGCCACACCCTCATCAGAAGAAAAAGTAATAAGAGGCACAACTCCTTCTTCCGCTAACGATTTTGCAATGGCAAGACCAATACCGCGAGTGCCCCCTGTAATCACAGCGATTTTTCCTTGAAGTCCTAAATTCATGAGAGCACCTCTTTTAGATAAGGAAGTTGCGATAATGTTTTCACAGGAAACTGCCCATCTATTTTTTTCATAAGACCTTTTAACACAGAACCATAACCCACTTCAAAGCCTTGTTCCACTCCGTATTTCAGAGCAGTCTTCATACTATCCACCCACCTTACAGAATGGCAAATTTGCGAAATCAAAAGATCTTTTATCTCACTAGAATCCTCCCTCAATTGTGCGTCATAATTAGCAACATAAGGAGTGTTTAATTTTTGAATACGAACCATTTCTAATGCCTCTTTCATTTTTTCTTCTGCACTTTTCATAAGTTCACAGTGAAATGGGGCAGAAACTGGAAGTGGGATAACGCGAGCACCCTCTTTTTTACAAACATCTCCTGCTTCATTCACAGCTGCTTCATGCCCTGATATCACAATTTGAGTTGGAGCATTGAAATTAGCACAGGCAACAATGTGATTTTTTCTAGAAATTTGACTACAATGTTCTTCTACACTTTGTGCATCTAAACCTAAAATAGCAGCCATAGCCCCTACTCCTAAAGGAGTTGCTTCTTGCATATACTGCCCACGTGCTCGAACAAGACGAAGGGCCTCAGAGAAAGAAAAAGCAGCTCCTGCTACCAAGGCAGAGTATTCACCACGACTGTGACCTGCTACAATGCTAGGTTTTAAG
>CAYJUJ010000198.1:0-3358 GCA_964373325.1 uncultured bacterium | reverse complement strand
TTTAAGTACATGGAGAGGTGGCCGAGATGGCTGAAGGCGGCGGTTTGCTAAACCGCTATACGCTTGAAAAGGCGTATCGAGGGTTCGAATCCCTCCCTCTCCGAATCTTTGGAAGACGTCCGAACCGGTGGTACAGTTTGATTCCTTCTCTATTTCGTTTTGGTCGCCTATTTTTTCTAAATCCATGGTTGCCTCAGTCTGGCCTCCAGAAAAGTAATCCAGGCGCACCCGGTGAGGCGTAAGAATGGTTATAGATTTGATGACAAGCCTTAAAATATCCCTCTTTCTTTGAGCAGGCATTTGAGTGAGCTCTGTGTTCAGAATTTGAAGGAATTGAAAGAGAGCTTCGGTATCGATGTCATGTTGAGCTTTTTCTTTTCTTTGTGCCTTTGCTTTTTCCTTTTCATCTTCAATATGAGTTACCATCTTTTCAAGCTCCGCTAATTTTTCATAAAGAGACTTGTTTGCCATATTTTTTGAGAGATTAGCCATGTGGCCTACAATATTATCAATCTGAGCTTGGATTTTTCGTCTTTCTTGCTCAAGCTCTGCAATCTGGCGCTCAATTTGAGGAAGCGATTTTGAGAGCCTTCGCTCTGCTTCCTTGGCAAAGGCAATTAAGAGCTCTTTATTTTTAGACAAATATCGAAGCCTTTCTAAAATAACAGCTTCTATTTTATCTGCTCTAATGTTTTTAACCTGGCAGTTTCTTTTAGTTTTAAAATCAAAAGTTCTCTTTTTTGGTTTATGCCCATAGTAATAAAATTTTTGATTTCTTCCATGAGAGACCATTCCAGGTAGCGTTTCATTACAATCCCCACAATAAATGAGTCCCGTAAATAGATAGGGATAGACTTTTGCTCCAGCAAGCCTATTTTTATGAAACTTATTATTTTGGTGTAATCTTTTTTGCACTTTCTCAAAGACTTTTTCTGAAACAATCGGTTTCCACTTTGCTTGAACGATTTTGTAGTGTTTATTTTCGGCAAGTTCTTTTTCATGGGGATGGTTTTTATTTTTTTTACTTACTTCTATTTTGGCAGCATAGGTATAGTTTGTAAGAAGATTATGAAGCGTTGAGAGCACAAAATGGTTTCCACCAATTTTTCTCCCACTGTGGGCTTTAAATTCTTTGGATTTATACCCTTTTTTATTAATTTCTTTTAACGCTTCAAATAGAGAGCCTGTTTTTAAAAAGAGATGAAAAATGTCCTTTGCTATTTCTGCTTCAGTTTTATTAATCACTAAAAGCCCCTTGTGTTTAGGGTCTCTATCATACCCAAGTGGAGGTTGGCCTCCATTTCTAAATCCACGAAGGGCACGGCTTCTAAAATTTTCACAAAGTCTTTCTCCTGTTTGTTCTCTTTCAAACTGGGCAAAGTTAATACAAGAAAAGATCATCATGCGACCGGCAGCAGTGGTTGAGTCAAAGTTTTCTCTGAGTGAGAAGAACTGGGTATTATGGTTTTGTAAAAAATCCCAAAGGTTACAAAAGTCTTTCATGTTGCGAGAGAGTCTAGAGAGTTCAGTAACCATAATGAGATTAACCGCACCATTTTTGACATCCGAGAGCATCTTTTGAAATTCAGCTCGATTGGTATCATCTGGCCCTGCCAGAAGCAGACTTTTCTTCAACATATACCCTTGACACTTCACCCCAGTTTCTTTGCACGATATTTTTTGATTTTATAAGTTCTCTGAGGCGATGTTCTTGGGAGATAAGCGATCCTTCTTGAACACGAGCCTGATCGATTGTTGATACCCTGGCATATAGGCCAACTTTAAACATGATTTCCTCCCTCCGATTGGGGATTTAGTTTTTCTTTATGCACGGTGGATAGACTATCGCGCCGGTCTAAATAAGCGTCAACTAAAAGCATGGCAAGATCACGCAATCTTTCCTCATTGTCATGAGGTTTTAGAATATGAGGTGACATGATCACCTCAAACTGTTCATTCGTCTTTTTCATTTAATTTAACTGGAAAAAGGGAAAGATTGATATGGTCTTTTAAATATCCCTATATGTATAGGGTAGTCAGAAACCTAGAATTTTTTAAAAAATTCTAGGTTTTTAATATTATTGAGGAATTTGATTTAAAAACTTTAGTTAAAAAATCTTACTGCAACTGGGGTGCAACCCCCATCTGCAACCCCATAAAACTTAAATTCTTGAAAGGAGCAAAACCTTCTTTTGGGAGTTAAGAAATGGAGTTTCAAGGGGTTCTTTTAAAAATGAATAAACATCGCCTACAAAAATTTTTCTTTGAGAAAACTTAAAAACTTGAGCTTCAATTTCTAATAACTTTTCTTTTAGAAATGAACCCTCAACCAAATATAAAACAGCATCAATATTTTGACTGGAATAGTATTGGGTAAAAATGTGTTTATAACGGTTCATTGCTTTGGCGGTTATTTCAAGTTCAAGTGCTATTTTTTTATTTTTGACTTGAAACAATCCATCTGGAATTTTTATTTTATAAAATTCATTTCCTTCTTCAAAAACGATATCGTTATGAGTCTTGAGTCCTGAAATCTCACCTAAATCTTTTAGCTTTAAATAAATTTCTGTAAGTAAAAGGTCATGAGAGAGCTTTTTTGGATCGACCTTAAAAAGACCCGTTTGGTGGGTCTTTTTAAGATCACTATCCAATAGCCTCTCAACCGCTTTCTCTAAAAGTCCATAAGTGACTTTTTGGTTAAAGTGCATTTTTTCTAAATATTTTTCACTGCAAAGCTCATTTAATCTTCGTGAGAGCATTTGCCTTGAAATAGAAAGATTTAATGCCTCTTTAATTTGATAGAGAGTCGCAACTTTAAGCCGAAGGAGTAAGGCAAAAATGTCGCGATCACGTGGTTGAAGAAGAAGCATAACTATACGTCTTTAGGTTCAAGAAGATTAAGGTTAGAACCTGAACCTTTTTCTTCTTTTTTGCCTGGATGAGTCTTTCTAGACTCATCGACGTATTGTCTAGCCCTTTTTTCTGAAAGATAGGCAACTTGAACTTCTCTCAACGTTGTCCCATCTTTATAGAGGGCTCTACCAGGAGTTGGGGGAAGCTTTTCAGCTCCTCCACATCCTAGTGCCATAATCGAAACCCGATCTGTACTTGTTTTAAAACAGACTCGAGTTCCAAGGTTGACCTGAGTTTGCCCGTCGATTGAGGCAACGTCAGGGCGTTGTGTGGCAAGCACAAGGTGAATGCCAACAGCTCTTGCCATACGAGCAAGTCTCTGGGCAAGGCGTTTACTTTCACTGATTTGCTCTCGCTCTAAGCGACCTTCACCTTTCGATGAAAATAGCTCAGCACATTCGTCAATAATACACACAATACGAGGCAGTTTTTCTTTCGCCTTCAC
>CAYJUJ010000197.1:0-3362 GCA_964373325.1 uncultured bacterium | reverse complement strand
AAAAGGAAGTTGCAATGAGCATATCCTCTATTATGAAATATGAGGTATCCCCTTCTGGCTACGCCAAAGTTCTGGCTACGCGCCAGAAGGGGATACCTCATATTTCATCCATCGAGGAAGAACGCTCAAAGCAACAGGGTTCCTGGGGGTGCGATGGGGGGCTTCCTCTCCCTTGATGGGAGAGGACTGAGGTGAGGGTGATGACTTCATCGCAACAACCATTATAAATCTATATGTTTCAGAAACTTTATAGAATACTCAAGTATTACTACTATCAGTTCGTAAGGCTTCGGGCCACTCCTGAAGAAGTAAGCCGTGGTCTTGCTTTAGGTGTTTTTATTGGAATGACCCCAACTTATGGTTTTCAAGTGGCGATTGCCATTCTTTTGGCGATTGCTCTTAAAGAAAATAAGCTCGCAGCTCTTATTGGAGTTCAAATTACAAATCCTCTCACGGCTGTTCCCATTTATATTTTTAATTATAAAGTTGGACACTTTTTTATACCTGTAGCTGCCGAAACCTTGGCATTTGATCCCAATCTTTCTCTTGTGGATCAAGTTCAGAAACTAGCCGATACAAGCTTTGACTATCTTTTAGCGTGGGTTGTGGGTTGTCTTATTGTTGGGGCTGTTTCAGCACTTTTAACTTACTTCATATCAAAACCCCTTTATATTTATTTGCGTGATAGAATGAGAATTTATCTAGAAAAAAAATACTCAAAAAATGAATCATCCCAAAACAACTCTTAAAGAACTTGGAATTATTCCAAGAAAAAAACTAGGGCAGAATTTTTTAATTCACAAACATCAAGCAGATAAAATTGTGAGTTCAATTTCTTTCGACACAAACGATTCCGTTATTGAAATTGGACCAGGGCTTGGTATTTTAACTGAAGCTTTAGCTCAAAAATCTAATCATCTTGTTGCTATTGAAAAAGACACCAAACTTTTTGAATATCTAACTCATAACCCACTTTTTCCTAAAAATATTGAGATTGTTAATCAAGACTTTCTTGAGTTTAAATGGCCAGGTTCTACAGTTATTATTTTTGGCAATATTCCTTACAACATTACTTCCCCCATTTTGAGAAAGTTAATTGAGAATAAAAGCAAAGTGAAAAAAGCGGTTCTTATGATTCCAAGAGATATAGGATCAAAATTGAACGCTCAAAAAGGGAAAGACTATGGGGTCATCTCTTTGGGTGTTCAGCTTCATTTTAAAATTTCTTTTTTATTTACAGTGAAGCCGAATAATTTTTATCCTGTTCCAAAAATTACTTCTCAAGTTGTTTTGTTAGAACCTAAGGGTTCTATTTTATCCCCTTCAGAAGAAAAAGTTTTTGACAAAATTATTGCAACTGCGTTTCAAAAAAGAAGAAAAATGCTCCGTCATATTTTCCCTCATTTTACAGATTGGGAAAAAATTGGCATTGCCCCCCACATGCGTCCTGAAGAGGTGAGTCTAGAGCAATATATCGAATGGGCGAGGGCTCCAAATAATACTTCAATTGGGTTCTGCTAGTTGATTGGACAGAGGCCTGTCGGTGTGATATAAAAACCTCCCTTTTTGGATTAAATATTGTAAATAAGTGTTTGAAATGATTATCTTTTTAAGACTTATTATTATTTCTTTTTTTGCATTGGTGGCATCCTTTGCCAAAGCTTCTACGGTTTTGGATTATGGTTTTGGTTCTCGTGCCTCTATTATTACTCAAACCAACTCTTCTTCTTATCCAGATGTTTATTCCCTTATTTTAAAACCTTCAGCCTTGTCACAAATTCGAGATAGCTACATGTCTTTTGGTTTTCTTGGAACTTATGGAAATTTTAGTAAAATCAGTAATGTTGTTGCTCAAAATGAAGATATTGGAGGAAGTCTTAAACAAGCTAATATTAGTACCAACTATCCAGAAACTCTTGGAAGTGTATTTGCTATGGCAATACCACTTAGAAAAACTTATCCAGCTATTTCAATGGGTTTTGGTGGTTTTCTTCCTTTTGGAAGTTTAGCACGAATTGAAATGGCCAATGCTTATATTCCTACTTATTCCATGTATTATAATCGAGGGCAGCGAACTTCTCTCATGTCATCTCTTGGAATTGAAGTCTTAAGAGGTTTTTCTTTAGGTGGAGGGCTCAATTATTATATTAAAACATCTGGCATTGGGCTTATTGATTTAAATACTGCCAACTCTACATCCTCTCTTTTTATGGATGTTAAAAGTGTTTTTTCCCCTATTTTTTCTGCGTCTTACAACCAAGAAAAATTTTCTTTAAGCCTTTCTTATCGTGCAGCTGCTGATTATGCATTTCAATTGGATACAATGACAAAAATGGGTGCAACTCTTGATGGCAAAGAATCCTCTCTTACAATTCCATTATCTATTCAAGGCTCTGCTTTTTATGATCCGGCAGAGGTGGAATTAGGAGTTGGAGTTCCTTTATTTGGAGATGTAAGCTTGGCTTCTTCTCTTACCTGGAAACAGTGGTCCAAGTATAAGGCACCAGTGGCACGCCTTGATACGAAGGAAAACTTTCCTGCGAATGTAACATTACCTCAATTTAAGGATACTTTTATTGGGAGAGTGGGTTTCGAATATACGCAAAAGCCTTACACCTTAAGAGCTGGATATTTTTACGTTCCAACTCACATCCCGTCTCAAAATGATAGCAATGTAAACCTTCTTGATTCTAATAAGCATGTTATTGCAGGGGGTGCTGGTTTTAATATTGCCTCCCTATTTGGAATTGTAACAACCCCAATGAGCGTTGATTTTCATGTGCAGTATCATGTGTTAGAAGATAGGCAGGTTACTAAAACAAAAGAAACACTTGTTGGAGCTCCAGGTTATACCATTGGAGGTCAGTTTATGACCTATGGCTTAACCTTCTCAATGAAACTTTAAAATAAAGGAAGTTGCGATGAGCAACAACATTAATATGTCTTCAAAAATAACAGCACCCGAATTTTTAGAATTCAAAAAAAGAAAAGAAAAAATAGCAGTGTTGACTTCCTATGATGCCACCTTTGCTCGTCTTGTGGATCATGCTCAAGTAGAGGCTATTTTAGTTGGAGATTCTTTGGGAATGGTAGTGCAGGGTAAAGAAAATACTTTAGAAGTTACACTCGATGAAATGATTTATCACACAAGAAATGTAAAAAGAGGAATAAAACGAGCACTTTTAATAGCAGATATGCCCTTTATGTCTTATCAAGTTTCTCCAGAACAAGCTTTAGAAAGTGCAGGGCGTCTTATCAAAGAAGGGGGAGCAGAAAGTGTGAAGCTAGAAGGTGGCAAAGAAGTGGCAGATGCTATTTGTAAAATCGTTAAAGCAGGTATTCCAGTCATGGGGCATTTGGGT